>JACCSI010000613.1 GCA_013813075.1 Acidobacteriota bacterium
GTACGGCCGAGAGCAAATGCCTTCGCGCACGGCGGAAATGCTTCGGCCGTTCTTCGGCTACGTCCAGGCTTGTACTGATCCGTCCGATCGGCTTTTCGTCCCAGGCTTCGCGCCGGAGGTGCCGTACTTCGCGGCGCGTCGATTTGGCGGCGGCCACGTGACACTCTTCGGCGGCTATTATTCGTCCGATCGTGACCAACGGCGAATGGTGCGGCGGATGCTGGGGCAATCGGTCCCGCTGGCGATCGTTCCGTCAGACGGCCGCGCGGCTCTGGGATCCTTGACGATCGTCTCGGACTTCGTGCAGTCGCGATACGTCACCATCGCCGACATACCGGTGGAAGGCTACGCTGAGCCCGTCCTGGTGCTGATTCGGCGCGACCTTGCCGGAGCGCCTCCGCACCAGCCAACGGGATGGCCCTGCCCGTCCGCTCGCCCACTCGCGTGATAATTTCCCCCCCAACATGATTCTCTCTTTTGACGAGCTGCCGAGACACGCGGGTTGCGTCGCCATGGTCGATGGTGCGTTCGACCCGCTGCACGCTGGACACATTGCGTATTTCAAAGCCGCCGCGGAACTGGGGACGCCGTTGCTGTGCAACGTGGCGTCAGATCTTTATGTGGCCACCAAGCACCCGCCGCTCCTGCCGGAGGCGCAGCGCGGGGCCGTCGTTGATGCGATCCGGTACATCGACTTCACCCACATCAACCAGTTCGATACCGAAACGATCCTGTCGCATTTGCGGCCCAAGTACTACGTGAAGGGCAAGGACTGGGATGGCCGCCTGCCCCCGCAGCAGGTGGACATCTGTGGACGGCTCGGCATTGGTATCGTCTACCTCGACACCATGCACGATTCGTCGAGCCGCCTGCTGCAACGTTTCGCTGCCCAGACTCATCACGGAGCCGCATGACCCTCCCCGAATTCGAATCCGCTATTTTCGCCCAGACGCCGACGTCGTCCGATCACTACGACTCCGAGTATTTCACCGGCGAATGGCGGGCAGAAGGCAACAACTACAATCTGGAAACGCGCCGCGCGATCGAAGCCAGCAATCCGCAGTTGATTCGAGACGTCTTCCGGCCGACCAAGGCACTGGACCTTGGCTGCGGACCGGGGGCGCTGATGCACCTGCTGTGGGAACTTGGCGTCGACGTCGAAGGCATCGACTTCGCCGAGAGCAGCAGGCAACTGGCGACGCCGGAAGTGCGCGATCGGATCCTGATCGGCAACACCTACGAGCACCTCAAGCCGGCCAATGCGTTCGATCTCGTGATCTCACGCGAGGTTCTCGAGCATCTGACGGTGTTTCAGGTGAAGAAAACGGTCGAAAACATGGTCCGGATGACGTCGCGGTTTGTCTACTGCACCACACGTTTTCATCCCGAGCCGCACAGCCTGATCGACTTCACGACGCAGTTCGACGTCGACCCGACGCACATCACGCTGCTCAACAAGGATTTCCTGCGGCTGATGTTCGTGATCGAAGGGTGCCGGTCGCGTCCTGATCTCGAGGCCAGGATGGACTGGGGCAACAAGGGCCGGGTGCTGGTGATGGAGAAAGTGCCGGTCAGCCTGGGCGGCTGAGCCGCTCGGCTACAATAAATGATTCGATGATCGACTGCATCGCCGGATATCACCTCAATCCCTGGACCTGCGGTATCGCGAAGTTCAACCAGATCCTCGCGCGTCAGCTCGATCTCCCGGTCGTCGGTATCCTCGAGTTGCCGGCGACGTCGCGCCGCCGGCCCCTGCTGTCGCTGAAGCTCTCTGAGTTCGAGCCCGAGCACGTTCATCTTCTCGACGACTGGGCCGCTCATCGGGTCGGGCAGTACGAGGTGTTCTTGCACGCGGTCGACGGTACGCCGGTCGAACATCGCCTGATCGCCAACGCGGCGAAAGTATTCTGCGGCAATCGGGAACTCCATGCCAATCTCGAGGGGTTGCGGCCGGACATCATCGAGTTGTTCTGTCCCGGGACCATCCTCACACCGCATCGCGTCCAGCCGACCGACCTGGAGGTGTTCACGTTCGGGATGGCGCATAAGATTCGCGTCGAGTATTACCGCAAGCTGCGCGACCTGCTCGAGGCGACCAGGCAGAGTTACAAGATTTTCGTGTCCACCGCCCTGCATGAAGGCACCAGCTTCGACGAGTCGTTCATCGTCCGTTTCGAGGAACTCCAGGAGCTCTTCAGTGGCCGCGTGTATTTCATGGGTTACCTGTCGGACACCGCGGTCTACAACCACTTGATGGATGCGACGTTCCTTGCCGCGTTTTTCGAGAAGGGGCTGCGCGCGAACAACACGACCGTTAACGCCGCCATGGAATGCGGCTGCGCGGTGCTGACCAATCTCGACGAGTACTCGCCGGTTGGGTACGACCATCTCCAGACCGTGCTGGACATCAATCAGTGCGAGCAGCTCCCCAGTGTCGACACGTTGTCGCGCATCGGGCAGGCCGCGCGCGAGATCGCCCATGGCCGTTATGGCTGGGACAGCTTGGTCGCGCAGCTCAAACCGGTCGCGCTCGCATAGTCATCAGGAGCACATCGTGGCAAGAGTTCTCACCATCGGCTCACATACCATCAGCGACGACACCGCGTGTTACGTAATTGCGGAGGTCGGCCACAACCATCAGGGCAAGCTCAAGACCTGCATGGATCTGTTCAAAGCCGCCAAGGAATCCGGCGCACACGCCGTCAAGCTGCAGAAGCGCCACAACCGGTCGCTGTATACCAAGGCGATGTACGACCGCCCGTACGACAACGAGAACAGCTACGGCGCCACTTACGGCGAACACCGTGAGGCGCTCGAGTTCGGTGAGATGGAGTATCGCGAGCTGCAGCAGTATTGCACAGCGCTCGACGTCGACTTTTTCGCCACGGCGTTCGACTTCCACAGCGCCGACTTCCTCCACAAGCTCGACATGCCGGCGTACAAGATTGCCTCGGGCGACCTGCGCAACATTCCACTGCTGCGCCACGTCGCACAGATCGGCAAGCCGATGATCGTCAGCACCGGCGGCGGCACGCTGGAGGATGTGCGCCGTGCCTACGAAACGGTGATGCAATACAACCAGCAGCTCGCCATTCTGCAATGTACCGCCGGTTACCCGTGCGAGTACGAACTGCTGGACCTGAAGGTGATTACGACGTATCGCGAGGCCTTCCCGAGTGCGGTGATCGGTTTTTCCGGCCACGACAACGGCATCGCGATGGCGGTGGCCGCCTTCGTGCTTGGCAGCCGCATCCTCGAGAAGCATTTCACGTTGAACCGGGCGTGGAAGGGCACGGACCACGCGTTTTCGCTGGAGCCGGTCGGTTTGCGCAAGATGGTGCGTGACCTCGATCGCACCATGGTCGCGCTGGGCGACGGTCAGAAAAAGGTCCACCCGAGCGAGACCAGTCCGATTATGAAGATGGGCAAGAAAATTGTCGCCGCCCGCGCCCTCCCCTCGGGTCATCTTCTAGGGTTTGAGGACTTGGCGTTGAAGTCGCCGGGCGACGGGCTGCAGCCTTACGAGATGGACAATGTCATCGGTCGGTCACTGATTCAGCCCGTGAGCGAAGACGACGAGATCACGTTTCAGATGCTGAAGCCGACGTCGGAGCTCGCGCGTCTGTGACCGCGTCGTTGCCGTTGGCGGGCGAGCTTGCCGTTGTCACCGGCGCGCTCGGCCGTCTCGGCCCGATCTGGATTGAGGGGTTGCTCGATGCCGGTGCGCGCGTCGCCGCGCTCGACCGCCCCGGCAGCGCCGCCTCGGGACCATTCGCCGCTGTTCGCGCACGCTTCGACGACTCGCGTCTCAAGACGTTCGAGTGCGACATCACGCAGCGTCACGACGTCACCTCGGCGCGCGATCGGGTCGTTGCCGAGATGGGTGTGCCGAAGGTGCTGGTCAACAACGCCGGCGTGGACCAGCCGCCCGATTCCGGCACCAGCCGCTTCACGATCGAAGACATGCCGGTCGAGATGTTCCGTCGCATGGTTGACGTCAATCTCGTCGGCACGTTTCAGGTCACGCAGATTTTCGGCGCGCTGATGACCGCGCACGGCGGCGGCTCGATCGTCAACATCGGATCGCTGTATGCCTCGGTCTCGCCCGACCAGCGCTTCTATAATCACTTTCCGGGCGACCCGCCATTCCTGAAAGTGCCAGCCTACGGCGCCTCCAAGGCCGGCGTCGTCAACATGAGCAGGTACTTTGCGACCATGTGGGGCCGACAGGGCGTGCGCGTCAACACCCTGTCACCTGGTGGTGTCCTTGGTGCCCAGGACGCCGACTTCAAACGGAAGTACAGCGAGCGCGTTCCGCTCGGCCGCCTTGCCGAAGCGGCGGACCTCAAAGGGCCACTCGTGTTTCTGGCGTCGAACGCGTCGTCGTACGTCACGGGGCACGAGCTGCGCGTCGATGGGGGCTTCACGGCGTGGTAAGCGATAAGTGAGGCGAGCGCGCTCGTCGCATGGAGTGAACCCCGGAATTAGATGATGGACCTGAAGATTCCCGCACGGCTCCCGAACCACATCAACGGCAAGGATGCCGCGGCGTCGAGCGGGGAAACATTTGCCAAGCTCGACCCGTCGATCGGCCGCGAGATTTGCCAGGTTGCCCGTTCGCGCGCCGTCGACGTCGCGTCCGCGATTGCCGCGGCACGCGCGGCGCAACCGGCGTGGGCCGAGACGACGGTGGTCAAGCGCGGCGAGATCCTGCGAAAGATCGCGCAGTTGATGCAGGAGCACCGCGATGCGCTGGCCGCCATCGTGGCGCGCGAAACCGGAAAGTCGCTGAAGGATGCGGGCGGCGAGACCGATGCGGCGATTGAGATGGGATATTTCGTCGCTGGCGAGGGGCGTCGTTTTTATGGCCGCACCACGACCAGCGCCCTGCCGAACAAGGCCGCGATGACGGTTCGGCAGCCGCTCGGGGTCGCTGGACTCATCATCGCTGCGAATACGCCCATCGCCAATGTGGCGTGGAAGGCCTTCCCGGCGCTGCTGTGCGGCAACGCCGCAATCATGAAGGCGTCGGAGGACACCCCCGTGACGGCATGGGCGTTTGGCGTCCTCGCGAAGGAAGCGGGCCTGCCTGCTGGGGTGTACAACACGGTGCACGGCTTTGGCGAAGAGGCCGGCGCACCGCTGGTCGAGCACGACGAGGTTGCGGTCGTCAGCTTCACGGGATCGTGCGAAGTCGGACGTTCCATTGCCGCCACCTGTGGGCGCCGCATGGCGAAAGTGTGTCTCGAGCTCGGCGGCAAGAACCCATTCATCGTTTGTGACGATGCCGACCTGGATGTCGCGATTCAATGGGCCCTGGGCTCCGCGTTCAGTAATGCCGGGCAACGCTGCGCGTCGGGGAGCCGGCTGCTCGTCTTCGAAGCGGTTTACGACGAGTTCAGATCCCGTCTCGTGCAAGCGACGCAGGCCTTGAAAGTCGGCAGCGGCGATGCCGATTTTTTTGGTGCGGTGATCAACGAAGCGCAGCTGACAGGCATGCTCGCGGCGATCGAGCGCGCTCGCTCGGCGGGCGCGGCGGTGCTGACCGGCGGACATCGGATCACCGAGGGCGGGCTCGAGGATGGTTACTTTCTCGCGCCGACCATTCTGGAGAATGTCGATCGTGACGCCGAAATCTCGCAGGCGGAGCTATTCGGACCGATCACGTGTCTCTACCGCGTCAAGGGATTCGAGGATGCGGTGTCGTTTGCGGACCAGTCGCCGTTTGGCCTGACGGCGGCGATTCATACGACCAACATCAACCGCGCCATGACCTTCATCAACCGCATCAAAGCCGGCGTCGCCAGCGTCAATGGCGGCACCTATGGGAGCGAGCCGCATCTGCCGTTTGGCGGGTTACGCCAGTCCGGCAACGGATGGCGTGAGGCCGGCACCGAGGCCCTCGACGTCTACTCCGACTGGAAAACGATCTACATCAACCACAATCCTTCGAAGTGCTGAGTGCGACGTGACGATTGACGCGTCTCGATCATTCCGTGCGCAGCGTCGCGCGGCGCTCACCCCAAGGCGGAGCGCTGCTTGTGGCTGATGTGGTCGCGTTGATCCCCGCGCGCGTGGGGTCCAAGCGGGTGCCGGGTAAGAACATTCGAGTCTTGGGGCGGCATCCGCTGATCGCCTACACCATTGCCCCGGCTCTCGCGAGCGGCGTGTTTGATCGAGTGATTGTCTCAACCGATTCGGAAGAGATTGCCGCCATCGCCAGGCATTACGGCGCCGACGTGCCGTGTCTGCGACCAGCGGCATTTGCGGGTGACCAATCCCCCGACATCGAGTGGGTCGATTTCACGTTGCGGATGTTGCGGGATCAGGGCACGGCGTACGACGCGTTCAGCCTGCTGCGCCCGACGAGCCCCTTTCGCCGGCCCGACACATTACAGCGCGCGTGGGGGACGTTTTCAGCCGAGCCGCATGTCGACTCCTTACGGGCCGTCGAAAAATGTAGCCAGCACCCCGGCAAGATGTGGGTCGCGCGCAATAATCGTCTGTTGCCGTTGCTGCCGTTTGGTCCGGCCGAGCAGCCCTGGCACAGTAGCCAATACCAGTCGCTGCCGGACGTTTACGTTCAAAACGCGAGCCTCGAAATCGCCTGGTCGCGGATCGTGTTCGATGGCCGCACCATCGCCGGCGAAACCATCGTGCCGTTCTTTACCGACGACGTGGAAGGGTTTGATATCAACAACCAGTACGATTGGCTTCTCGCCGAGCATCTGGTGGCCGGCGGCGACGCGGCATTACCGGAAGTAGCACAGCAACCATATGGGTGAGCAACAACTAGACGTCGTCACCGCTGACGACTTGTACTACGTCCCAGTCTCGGAGTTCGATCGCCTGCGCGCGAAGCGTCTGGACGCGGTCGAAGAGGCGCAGACCTTTGCGCTTCTGGCACGGCTCAACACGCTCTACATGATCGCTCGCGCCTGGTCGGGCCACCTCGGCACCAGCTTCAGCTCACTCGAGATTATGAGCTGGCTGTTTCTGCGCGAGATGCGCAACCTGGACGCCGGTCCGCAGGCGTGCGACGTGTTTTTCTCGTCGAAAGGGCACGATGCCCCGGCCCTCTACAACGTCTTGATCGCACTCGGCCTGCTCGAGCAGGACCAGATCCACCACCTCCGGCGCATTCACGGACTGCCGGGGCATCCGCACGTCGAGACGCCGTACATCCAGGCCAATACCGGCTCCCTCGGCATGGGCATTTCGAAAGCGAAGGGCATGGCCCTGGCGAACCGATTGCTCGGCGTCGATCAGAAAATCTTCGTGCTGACAGGCGACGGTGAGCTGCAGGAGGGGCAGTTCTGGGAATCGCTGCAGTCGGCCGTGAACATGGGTCTGCACGAGATCACGGTGATCATCGATCACAATAAAATCCAGTCCGATACCTGGGTAAAGGACGTGAGCGATCTCGGCGGCCTCGAGGCCAAGCTGCGTGCCTTCGGATGGCATGTCGAGCGGGTTGACGGCCACGACATCGCTGCCCTGCAGCGCGTCTTCCGCGCAGTGGACGGTGTCAGGGACAAGCCCAAAGCGATCATTGCAGACACCGTCAAGGGCAAAGGGGTGTCCTTCATGGAAGGTCCGGCGATGAAGGTAGGCGAGCTCTACAACTATCACTCCGGCGCACCGAACGAGCAGGAGTACGCAAGCGGCTCGGCGGAACTGATCGCGCAGGCCCAGGAGCGCTTCAAGACGCACGGCCTGGGCGAATTGAAGATCGAGAGTGCCGTGCGCCAGCCGCGCAAGCCGGTGCTCAAAGTCGAGCGATTGGTCGTGGCCTATACGCAGGCGCTGCTGAGGCAGGCGGAAACGCACCCCGAGATCATCGCGCTCGATGCCGACCTCGTGAAGGACTGCGGCCTCGTTGACTTCCGGGCGCGGTTTCCGGAACGCTTCGTCGAATGTGGCATTGCCGAACAGGACATGGTGTCAATGGCCTGCGGCATGGCGCATCGCGGCGCGCTGCCGATCGCGCACTCGTTTGCGTGCTTCCTCGCGGCGCGACCCAATGAGCAGATTTACAACCAGTGCAGCGAGTCGTCGAAGGTTATTTACGTCGGCTCACTTGCCGGCCTGCTGCCCGGCGGGCCAGGGCACTCGCATCAGTCGGTGCGCGATATTTCGGCGCTCGGCTCGGTCCCGGGATTGATTCTCGCGGAGCCCTGCACCGAGCAGGAGGTCGTCGCGCTGGTCGACTTCATGGTGAACGGCACCGAGGAGAGCTCGTATCTCCGGCTCGTGTCGCTTGGCTGGCCAGTGCCGTTCAGCCTTCCGGCCAACTACACGGCGGAGGTTGGTCGCGGCACGGTCGTGCGCGACGGGGACGACGCAATCGTGTTCGGCTATGGGCCATGGATGCTCGCCAACGCATGGGAAGCAACCGAACGGCTCGCGACCGAGGGCGTCAGCATCAAACTCGTGAACCTGCCGTGGCTCAACCGTCTCGACACTCAATGGCTGCGAGATGTCATTGGGCCGATTCGCCAGATCATGACGCTCGACAACCATTACGTCCACGGCGGCCAGGGCGACATGGTCGCCGCGGCCATCGCCGAATTGGCCCTGTCGCCCATTTCCCGAGTCACTCGGCTTGGCGTCACCGAACTCCCGCAGTGCGGCACCAATGACGAGGTGCTCCATCACCATAAGCTCGACGTCGATGGCCTCTTCGCTTCGATGCAGCAGGCGTGGCGGGCGTCTCCAGCCACCGTCGGCCCAAGCCAGGATGCGCCGGGCGCAGGCCGCCGCGGATGATCGTCCTGTTTTGGGATATCGACGGCACGCTTTTGACGACGGGGCGGGCCGGCATTTTCGCGTGGGAGGACGCGTGTCTCGAGGTGACGGGCCGCGCGCTGGACTTCCAGTCCCTCAAGACCGACGGCCTCACCGACCATCAGGTGGCCCTGCGCATTTTCGAGCAGGTGGGAGCACAGCCGAATCAGGAGACGCTCGATCGCATGGTGCGTTTTTACGAAAGTCGGCTGCCAGAACGGCTGCATGCGCGCAAAGGGCGTGTCCTCGATAGCGTGCGTGAGATTCTGGAATACCTGAACGCTCGTCGTCCTGACGTGCATTCGATGCTGCTGACCGGCAATACCGCGGCCGGGGCGACGGCCAAGCTGGCGCACTACGACCTGCAGAAGTTTTTCGAGGGCGGTTCGTTCTCGCAGGATCAGGGGCCTCGGGCCGGCATTGCCGCCCGCGCGCTGACGGCGGTGCGTCAAAGGTTTCCGCAAGCGGCGATCGAGTCTGGTCATGTGTTCGTGGTCGGGGACACGCCGCACGACATCGACTGCGCCCAGGCCATTGGCGCGCGCACGATTGCGGTCGCCACCGGCGTCTACAAAG
>JACCSI010000622.1 GCA_013813075.1 Acidobacteriota bacterium
GCGTTGCACGCCTGCAGCGGTGATCGCGGCCTCCATAGCGCCCACGCGTGCCGTCACCGCCATCTGTGGAAACGTCGCGCCGAGATCGTGGAGCTGACGCGCGTATTTCGCTGCGGGCGATGATGCCGTTCGACGCAGGCGCGGAAAGCCGTAGCCGTGATCGGCCTCAGCCCCGGCACGGTAGTTCTGCAGCCACATCAGAAACTGGTCCACTGCGCGCGTGCGCCCGGCGATGCCAATCTCCTGCGGCAGGACGACCTCCGCCACCAGGCGCAGACGTTCAACGTCAGCCGCGGCGAGGGTAGTCGACTGCGCCCGCAGGCCGATGCGGGCGGGAAGGGCGACCAGGGTCGCGGCCAGGAGTTGCAGCAGGGTGCGGCGTTTCATCGGCTGTAATAATAGAGGCCATGCGCCCGCTTTGGGCGGCTCATGCGGGGAGGCCCGGGCACCGCCCTCGCCGTGCTTCAGTGCCGCCCTGGCAGCCCGGCATCAGCCGCGCGAGCGGCGAAGACGGTCAGCGCGCTCAGATTGACGGCTTTCGACCTTCCTCGGCCCGGGAGCCGAAGGTGGACGCCAAGGAGTGAACCGAAGTTTGCATACACAGTAGGATGAGGGCGAGGCCGACCCCTGTTGGGGACAGCGCTTGCCGGGCGGCCGTGCCGCGCTTGCCAAAATTCGGTGATTTCTCATGCGCCTACTGATTACGTTGCTCGTCGCTCTGTATGGGACGGTGTTGCCGTCCGTCGCGTCGGCCCAGTCGGGTCCACGTAATTGCACGCCGACCTCTCAGAATCTGTTTGTGCGCGACGTGCTCGACGAGTACTACCTCTGGTACCGGGAGCTGCCCCGGCTCAACCCGTCCCAGTACGCCACCCCCGAGGCCTACCTCGAGGCCGCACGCTATCGACCCCTCGACTCCTCCTTCAGCTACGTCACATCGCGTGCGGCCAACGACGCCTTTTACGGTGACAGCCAGTTTGTCGGGCTGGGCATCTCGACGCAGGTCGATGGTACGGAGATGCGCGTGCTACAGGTGTTTCCGGACAGCCCCGCCTCGGAAGCCGGGATGGCGCGTGGCGACCGCATCATCGAAATCAACGGCCGCACCGTGGTCCAGTTAGTGGAGAGCGCGCTTATTGGCGGCGCGTTCGGGGCGAGCCAGCCTGGCGTGACCGCGCAACTGGTATTTCGATCCCGCGATGGGCTCGAACGTCGCGCCTCGCTCACCAAGCGCGTCGTCACCATTCCGACGGTCTCGCTGGCGCGAACCTTCCGGGTTGATGGACGCACGGTTGGCTATCTCATGTTCCGCAATTTCGTCAAACCGTCCTACGCAGCGCTGGACGAGGCGTTCGCTGCCCTCCGCGAAGCCCGCGCCACTGAGCTGGTGATCGATCTCCGTTACAACGGCGGTGGCCTGGTTGACGTCGCCGTGCACCTGGGAAGCCTCGTTGCCGGGTCACTCACCGAGGGGCGGGTATTCGCGACCTTCCAGCACAACGACAAGAACAGCGCTCTCAACGAGGACCTGCGTTTCATGCAGGCATCGCAGCCGCTCAATCTGTCGCGGCTCTTTGTCATCACGACGCGCGCGTCGGCGTCAGCCAGCGAGCTGCTGATCAACAGCCTCCGTCCCCATCTTCCCGTCCACGTCATCGGCGAGGCCACTTACGGCAAGCCGGTTGGGCAGTACGGCTTTCCGTTCTGCGACAAGGTCCTGGCGCCGGTGGCGTTTTCGCTCGTCAACTCCGAGGGGCAAGGTGATTTTTTCGACGGCATCGCGCCGACGTGCACGGCCGGGGACGATGTGGAACATGACCTTGGGGACGCTGCCGAAGCGTCGCTCGCCGAAGCGCTTCACCTGATGCGCACCGGAAGGTGCAGCGCGGAAGCGACCGCACAACGCCTACAGCGACTACGCGTGCGCGGGTCACCCGAACGGGCAACCGGCTGGCAATCGCTCGTCAACGCGCACTGACCACCCGAGGCACTGGGCACGCCCGCAGAAGAGGTTCTTGTCTGTTATTCCGGGGAACGCCCGGTTCTGTGGAATAGTGCGGCTATGCGTTTGTATCGGGTCGGCCTGTGCATTCTGAGCCTTGTTGTCGGTTCCAGCGTTGCGGCGCAAAACTATCCGTCGGCGCGGTCTGGCGGCAACTACATGCACAACTATTTCCTGCCCCCTGCAGGAAGTAGCACGCCGTGGTGGCCGACGTGGTCACCCGATGGGCAGTGGCTGGCGTTTGCGATGCACGGGTCGCTGTGGCGCATGCGCATCGCCAATGGCCAAAGCGACGGCGTAGCTGAAGAAATCGCTCACGCGAGCGAATTTTTGTCGTCGCCTGAATGGTCGCCGGATGGTCGCTACATGGCCTACACGGCGGATCCTGGTGGCGCGAGCATCAACATCCGCGTCCTCGACCTGCAGTCGGGGCAGTCCACCATGATCACCACCGGCGAGCATGTCAACGTGGAGCCGGCGTGGTCTCCCGACGGCCGCCGCCTGGCGTATGTGTCCACCGCGCCGAATGGTTACTTCAACGTCTTCACCATTGCGGTTGAGGCCGGCAAGCCGGGCGCGATCACGCAGATCACGACCGATAACCGCTTCGGCCGTGACCGCCTCTACTTCGGCGATCACGATGTGCATCTCTCGCCGTCCTGGTCGCCAGACGGGAAGGAGCTATTGCTCGTCTCGAACCGCACAATTCCGCTCGGCTCGGGCGGGGTGTGGCGTGTCCCGGTCGACGCCGACGTCATGCCGACATCGCGCGCCAAGCTCATTCACAAGGAAGAAACGCTCTATCGAACCCGGCCGTCGTGGTCGCCCGATGGCCAGCGGTTCGTTTACGCTTCTCATCTCGGCGGCCAATACACCAACCTGTTTGTGCTGCCGTCCACCGGCGGCGAGCCCTACAAGTTGACCTTGGGCGACTACGACAGCTTTCTTCCGCGATGGTCGCCAGACGGCGAGTGGATTGCGCATGTCTCGAACGAGCAGGGCTTACCGCAGCTGAAGGTATTGAAGGCGTGGGGCGGCGAACAGCACGTCATTCCGATTCGCGCCAAAAAATGGTCGCGCCCGTTCGGTCGCGTCAATGTCACGGTGGTCGACGACGCGACGGGACGCATCACCGAGGCGCGCGTCTACCAACGGGCCGCCGACGGCAAGCCGTATACGCCAGACGATTCATACGAGCGAGTGTCGCAACTCGATCGGCGCCTGTTTCACACGCCCGGCCGCTACACGTCGGAGGTGCCAGCCGGCAGGCTGGTCATCGAGGCGGTGAAGGGCTTCGAGTATGCGCCGGCGGAAGTGACCGTGCAGGTCGGGCCCGGATCGACGACGCAGGTAACAGTGCCTCTGCGCCGTCTGGCCAACCTGAGAGACCGGGGCTGGTATTCGGGTAGCAACCACGTGCACATGAACTACGCGGGGAACCTTCACAATACCCCTGAGAACATGTTCATGATGGCCGCCGCCGAAGACGTCGATGTCATCGGCCTTCAGATCGCGAACAAGGACAACCGCGTCCTCGACTATCAGCACTTCGCGCCGGGACAGGCGCACCATCCGCTGTCCACGCCGCAGCGCATCATGCATGTAGGGCAGGAATACCGTCCGCCGTTCTACGGCCACATTTCGATCTTCAATCTACAGAAACACCTGATCTCGCCGTTCGTGACCGGTTACGAAGGCACCGGCGTGGAGAGCCTGTATCCATCCAACACCGATATCTTTCGCTACGCCAAACAGCAGGGCGGAATTGGCGCCTACGTGCACCCGTACTCGGGTGCACGCGATCCTCTGGAGACGACCCTTGGCACCGCCAAGACGCTCCCTGTGGATGTGGCGCTCGAGGCGGTGAGCTATCACGAGCTGTGGTCGCAAAGCGCGGGCGATGCACCGCTGCTGGTGTGGTACCGGCTGCTCAACAACGGATTCCGGGTGCCGGTCACCGGCGGCGAGGATTCAATCTCGAACCTGCACGACATCGAGCTCGTCGGGTCGGTGCGGGGCTACTTTCATCTCGCAAAGGGGCCGCTCAACTGGGCGAACTGGATGCAAGCCATGTTGGCCGGTCGCGGCTTCGTGACCAATGGGCCACTGATTGAGTTCACGGCGAACGGCCGCATGCCTGGGGAAGAGATCGCCTTGCCCGGGCCCGGACGCATCACGCTGCGCGTTGATGTGCACTCCGCTGCGCCGCTCGAGCGCGTCGAAGTCGTGCGCAACGGCGAGGTCGTCCATCGGGCAACGCCTGCAGCAGGCGGACAGCGGTCAACCTTCGAGCAGGTGATTGATGTCGCCATGAGTGGTTGGTACTCGGTGCGGGCGATCGGTGCCAATCGCACGTTTCCGGTCGAGAACACACGGCCGCAGGCGGTGACCAACCCCGTTTACGTCATTGTCGGCGACCGGCCGATCCGTGACCGCGCATCGGCCGAGTATTTCGTGCGCTGGATCGATCGCCTCACAGGAATGGCTGCGGCGCATCCCGGTTGGCGCAGCGAGAAAGAGAAGGCACACGTGCTCGGGCAATTCGCCGAGGCGAAAGCGATCTACCAGAAGCGTGCCGACGAGGCGCCCTAGCAGTCGGCGTGCAACGATGGAGTTGCGCCACGGCTGCGCCATCGGGCCATCAGCGGCGCGCGTGCACGATGACGCTCCCGGGGGACAGGCGCGGCCGCACGATCTTCACGCGACTGAACCCCGCCTGCGTCAGCCATCCAGCATATTCGTCTCCGCTATAGGTGCTGGCGGTGGACGTGATGCGAAAGAACAACGCGATGCCGTCCCCGCCCGATGGCTTCGAGTCGCGGTTCGGGCGTTCGAGTTCCCAGATGGCCACGGTCCCATCAGCGTTCAGTGACTGATGAACCCGCTCCAACAGAGAGCCGATCTGGTCGGGCAGGAAGTGGTGCAGGATGTTCGATAGCAACACCACGTCGGCGCCGGAACCAAGCGCCTCCGTCATGACGTCGCCAGACCGGTGGTCGACGATGTCATTGATGCCTTCGCGCTCGGCGAGCGTTCGGGCATGCGTCACCGCCGCGGGCAGCTCGATGACCGTTGAACGCATCGGGGGGTGTTTCCGGCAGATCGCCGCCCCCATCAGGCCGTGTGACCCGGCCAGGTCCAGCAGCGTCGTTGCGCCTTTCCGGACCGGGACGTGTTTGGCGAGGACAGGAGCGTTGAACCGTGCGCCTTCCAGCATGCCCTTCTGGTAATAGCCCCAAGCCTCTGCGTCCTGCAGCGTGGAATGGAAATCGACGCCACGTCCAGTCTGAAGCAGCAATTCCAGGTGCTCGGTATATTGCCACTGCGTGTAGTTCCACATCACGAAGCCTGTCAGTTCCCTGGGCGCACCGCTAACCATCGACTTTCGTGACATGGCCGACAGACGGTAGTGGCCGCCATCGAGCTCCAGGTAGCCGGCGAAGACCAGAGAGCGCAGTAGCAATTCAAGCGACGGGCCATCGAGCTCGAGCGCAGCGGCCAGACTCTCTGCCGTACCCGGCTCGCTCGCTAACGCCTCGAAGATGCCGAGCTTCACTCCGGCCATGACGAAGCGCGATTTCAACATGCCGAACATCGCGTCCATCATCGGAATCGGGACGAGCCCCGCGGTGAGCGCCAGGCGTTCGACCAGTGATTCGGGAATGGCCCCGTACTGCATGACAGAATCTTAGCCGTGCCGGAGCTTCCCGACATCGAACTTTACCTGCACGCACTTGGCCGCCGCATTATCGGGTGGCCGATCGAGGGCGTGCGGCTGTCGAGCCCGTTTCTGCTGCGCTCGATTGATCCGCCGATCGACAGCGTCGTCGGCTGCACGGTGCGCCGCCTCCATCGCCTTGGCAAACGCATCGTCTGGCACCTCGACGACGAGTTGTTCATCGTCATCCATTTGATGATTGCGGGACGGTTTCGCTGGAAGGATCGCGGCGCCGCGATTCCAGGCAAGGTGGGTCTTGCCGCGTTCGACTTCCCCAACGGCACGCTGCTCTTCACCGAGGCCGGCTCGAAGCGGCGGGCGTCGCTCTACCTGGTTGCCGGCCGCGAGGCGCTGGCCGCGCACGATCCGGGCGGCATCGAGCCGCTTGACGCGTCGCTCACGCAGTTCGCGGAGGCAATCCGCCGCGAGAACCACACCGTCAAGCGCTCGTTGACCGACCCGCATCTGGTCAGCGGTATTGGCAATGCGTACTCCGACGAAATCCTGCACGCCGCGAAAATGTCGCCCATGCGGCTGACGTGGCAAATGACGGACGCCGAAATCGAGCGACTGCACCTCGCCACCGTCGACACGTTGGTGTCGTGGCGCCAGCGGCTGCTGGATGAAACCGGCGAGGCATTTCCTGAAAAGGTGACCGCGTTCAGGGAGGGCATGGCCGTGCACGGCCGTTATGGCAAGCCGTGCCCGGCGTGCGGCGGCCCGGTGCAGCGGATCCGGTACGCAGCCAACGAAGCGAATTACTGTCCGTCGTGTCAGACCGGCGGCAAGCTCTTCGCCGATCGATCGTTGTCGCGTCTTTTGAAAGACGATTGGCCGCGGTCGCTCGAGGAGCTGGACAAGCGCATGCGGCGCTGAGGTCGCTCAGCCTTCGGCCTCTACCATGTCGGTGCGTGCTCGATCGCGGTCGTTACTGCTACGAGAGGGAAGCGGTGCGGGCGCGCCTGCCGGGTCGATTGGACTGCCCGTCACCAGGCACTCGGCGAGGTAGATCTTGGCCTCGGCGTCGCTGCGCCCCAGCAATGCCTCGAGCGGCGATCGCGCCGGCATCGTCTCGACGCGATGCTGCATCGAAGGGAACTTCCCGTCGTCGTCACGCGGCACGTAGCGGCACCAGAAGTCGAGATGCCAGTGCACGAACGTCCGCACCCGGGCAAGCCCGTGTTCGTCTTCGCCCCAGTGGTCACGCGCCAACGTCGCGTAGCGTCGGTACACCGCGACGCGCTCGTCAGCGGTGATGTCCCAGTAGCCGGCGCCGGCCTCCTTGAAGATCCACGGCTTGATTAACGCGGCCCGCGCCACCATGACCGCGGCACAACCCGAGCGTGCGCGTGCTGCGTCGATTTCATGGGGGAAGAGCAAGTCGCCGTTGCCGATCACTGGAATCGGCACCGCCGCAGTGATTTCGCCGATGGTGTCCCAGTCTGCGGCAAAGCGATAGCGTGCGTTACGAGTGCGGCCATGAACGAAGAGGGCGGTGGCGCCACCATCGACGGCAGCCTGGGCCTGCTGAAGATAATTGCGGTTCTCGTCGTTCCACCCAAGCCGAATCTTCGCGGTCACGGGAATGTTCGTGACCGCCGTCTTCATGGCCTCGACCAGGCGGCGGACCCGTCCGGGCTGGCGGCCGATCGACGCGCCAAGGCCGTTGCGCGTGAAGAAATCGATCGGACATCCAAAGTTCATGTCGACGAAGTCCGCACCCCGCGATTCCACGAGCGCCGCTGCCCACGACGTCTCGTCGGGTTTGTTGCTCGCCAACTGGACGCCAAAGCATGGTTCGCCGGGAAAGCGCCGAATCAGCGCGAACTCGCTGCTGCGCTTCTGCTTCAGACGCCGGGCCAGCGTCATCTCGCTGACCGTGATCGTGGCGCCGAGTTCCACGCAGAGTCGGCGGTAGGGCAGATTGGAGCCCTTGGTCATGGGGGCCATCACGACAGCGCCGTTGAGAACTTCCAGGAAACCCACCGGATGAATCTTAGTGCTACGCTCGCTGGATGCGAAGGCTTGTCGTCTCCGTCTGTCTGGCAGGCGCGCTTGCGGTCGCGTCACCCGGGGCGCAAGCGCCGAAGAAAAATTTTCTCTGGACCGTGCGCGCGCCCGGTGCGCCGCCGACGTACCTGATGGGCTCGCTTCACGTGCTCACGCCCGAGTATTACCCACTGAGCCCGGCAATTGAGCACGCATTCGCGCAAGCCAAAGTGCTGATTGCAGAAGTCGATCTCGACGAGATGACCAGTCCCGCGACCGCACTGTCGCTTGTCGGCAAGGCGACGCTGACTGAAGGTCGTACGCTCGGGCAGGTCATTTCCGCGGAGCTGTACGCCAAGGTTGTGGCACGGGCGGAAACGGCCGGACTCCCGGCAGCGGCCCTCCAGCGGATGAAACCATGGATGGCAGCGCTCGCGCTGACGACGCCCGCGCTGGCAGCGGCTGGGTTCAATGCGGATTTGGGTTTGGACCGGCACTTCTCCGACCGGGCGAAGAAAGCCGGACTCGAACGCCGGGCCCTCGAAACGGTGGCATTTCAGATCGACCGTCTGGATCAAATGACGAGCGTGCAACAGGAAGCGATGCTGCGCTCGACCATCGACGACCTCGACACGCAGTTGACGAACGTCAGAACCATGGCCGACGCCTGGGCACGCGGAGACGCGCCCGCCCTTGAGGCACTTCTGCTCGGCGCGATGGCCTCTTCCCCCGAGCTCTATCAGCGGCTGTTGGTAGAACGGAACCAGTCATGGGTCGAACCGGTGGAGGTGTGTCTCAAGCAGAAGACGTCGTGTTTCGTCGTCGTGGGCGCCGCCCACCTGGTCGGGCCCGACAGCCTTGTCGCAATGCTGCGAAAGAAGGGCCACACGGTTGAGCAGCAGTAGGCACTCTGTTCGCCCACGGGTCGCACCTGTCCGCGACCGGACATAAAGACGGGGAAACTGCGCTCGGGTTTAAGTTCCCAACGCGAAACCGGACCGCTGTTATGTGGCATAGCGTTTGGACGCCACCTCGCCATGCCGTCCTACTTCCAGGATGTGTCGCAAGCCGTTCGCGGGCTCCGTAGGCGCCCCGGATTCCTGATTGCGGCCCTCCTGACGCTTGCCGTCGGTATCGGGGCCAATGTCACGGTCTTCAGCCTGGTCAACGC
>JACCSI010000690.1 GCA_013813075.1 Acidobacteriota bacterium
GGCCACGACAGAGCGCTACCTGAGGACCAAAAAGGCGAAGCTCGGGCACGTGCTATCTTCGGTGTAACTTCGACTGGCGTGAAAGTTGCGAAGCGGCGACTCCCTGCGGGCTGGCTCGCGTGGCCGATCGTCGTCCTTGCGCTGACCCTCCTCAACGCATCGCTGACGTTCGCGAACGTCTGGCCGACCGCAAAGATCCGCTGGCATAGCGCCGTGTCGATTGAGCTGGCTGGGTGCGTGCTCCTCCTGGCTGTGTTGCGGCGGCCTTCGTCATCACTGGTCCGTCGCGCCGTCCCGGCCCTCTGGCTGGTGCTGGTCGTCGGCCACTACCTCGATGTCACGGCGCCGGGATTGTACGGCCGCGACTTCAATCTCTATTGGGACGCTCCACATCTCGGCAATGTGATCGCGATGATCTCTGAGGCGGCGCCCGCATACCTGCTGGTGCTCGCGGCCATCGTCGCGTTGTTGGGAGTGGTCGTTGCGTATGCCACCAGCCGCGCCGCCCTCGGATACGTGGCCGAGGCGCTGACGCGTCCGCGTCCGCGGGCGGCACTGGTTTCGATGGCGACAGTTGTTGTCGCCCTCTTCACCATGCAGCAACTCACGGGTCGTCAGCACACCGGACTCGTCTTTGCCGATGCGGTTACACCCGAGTACGCGCACCAGCTACGTTCCTTGGTCGCGTTGGCGGGCCCGGGCGCAGTGGCGCCGACCCTCGGTCCCAGTCCCGCCGCACTTGGCTCGACGCCAGACGGACTCGGCGGCGCGGATGTGCACCTGGTGTTCGTCGAATCCTACGGCGCGGTCACTTTTGATTCGCCGGCCTTCGCAACCGCGCTTGGCCCGAGCCGCGCGACGTTCGAGGCGGCCGTGCGTGAAACGGGCCGTCGGGTGGTGTCGGCCTACGTGGAGGCTCCGACGTTCGGCGGATCGTCGTGGCTGGCGCATCTCAGTCTGATCGCGGGCATCGGCGTCCGCGATCAGTACGCCTATCAAGTACTGATGACACAACCGCGGGAGACGCTCGGTACCACATTCGCGCGCGCCGGCTACCGCACGGTCGCCCTGATGCCGGGCATGCGCCAGGCCTGGCCGGAGGGGGAGTTCTATCGCTACGCCAGGATTTATGGCCGCACCGACCTGGCCTACGAGGGACCGCGATTTGGATGGTGGAGCATTCCGGATCAATACGCCTTCGCTAAACTCGATGCGCTCGAAGGCGCGCGCGTTTCTCGCGGTCCCTTGTTCGTCGTATTCCCCACGAGCACCACGCACGCGCCCTTTGGTCCGGTGGCGCCCTATCAGCCCGACTGGTCGAAAGTCCTCACCTCGGATGCCTACGACCCCGCCGAGGTCGAGCGCATCCTGGCCCGACCCCCGGACCTGAACAATCTCTCGGCCGATTACGCGCATGCGATGTCATACGAGTTCACGACCTTTGGCGGCTACCTGCGCGAGCATGCGGACGATGAACTCGTCATGATCCTGGTGGGCGACCACCAACCGCTTGCCGCGGTCGCGGGCAGCGACGCACCGTGGACCGTTCCAGTTCACGTCGTGACCAGCCGGCCCCACATCATCGAGCGGCTGCTCGCGCACGGTTTTCGATCCGGGCTCGCGCCGGCGCGACCATCGCTGGGCGACATGCACGAACTTGTCCCGATGTTGCTCGACGCCTTTGCGGCGCCCGGCGCGAGTCGTGCCCCGACTCGTTGACCTTCAAACTATTCCGGCCGAACTTCGAACTAATCCGGCCGCGTCACCCAGAGGAATCGAACGTCGATCGCAAACGACCATGCGAGGGTCGCCAACGCCGTGGCCGACACGATGGTGCTGATCGGCATCTGGACCAGCGGTACGAGGGCGATACCAAGACCGGCGAGTTGTGCCATCGCCGCCGCCTTGCCGCGTGGCGTTGAACGGAGCGGCCGCGACAGCCACGGCAGCACCCACCCGGCTGCGACGAACGCGTAGCGCATCAGCCCGATACCGAGGACCCACAGCCCGGCTTTGTGATGCCGCCACACCAGGACGGAAAGCACCAGCATGAAGAACGCATCGGTTTCCATGTCGAAACGCGCGCCAAATGCGCTGTTCATTCGGGTGCGCCGCGCGAGCCAGCCGTCAACGCCGTCGAGCGCGACGACCATCACGGTCGCGGCGACAAGCGCCCACGCGACGGGCGATCCGACGGGCTCGGCAATCATGCTGGCCGAGAGCCACACCAGCATGCCTCGCGCCATGGTGACGTGATTCGCCGGTCCGAAGCGCACGAACGGATGATGATGCCGCATCGCCCCGATCGCGATCGCCATCCACACGGCGAAGGCGGCGGTCGCCGTCAGTGGCTGCATCGACGTCGTGCTGAACTGCGACTGCACCACGAGTCCGAGGCCGAAGACCGCAACGCACCCGAGCCCGGCCGCGAGGATTACGCGGCCGCGCAGCGGCGGGGCAGGCAGTTGCCACCAGACCGCGCTCACACCCGACGTCGACCGCGCCGCCATTGTCATGATCTCGATCCCGGCACACAATAATGACGCATGCAGCAGGAGGTGCGCGCGTTCTGGGTAACAGCGCCAGGACGCGGCGAGATTCGCACCGAGCGTCTCGCGATTCCGGTGGACGGCGAGGTGGTCGTTCGCACAGTCTACAGCGGCGTCAGCCGCGGAACCGAAGCGCTGGTCTTTGGCGGCCACGTCCCCGAAACCGAGTGGCAGCGCATGCGGGCGCCATTTCAAGACGGCGACTTCCCGGCGCCGGTCAAGTACGGGTACGCCAGTGTGGGAACCGTCGAACACGGACCGCCAGAGCTGGTTGGCCGGTCGGTGTTTGCCCTGTATCCCCATCAGACCCGATACGTCGTGCCGACGACCGCCATACACGTGCTGCCCGATACGCTGCCTCCCGCCCGAGCGGTGCTGGCGGCCAACATGGAAACCGCCATCAACGGTCTCTGGGACGCGCGGCCCCATGTCGGGGACCGCATCGCCGTAGTCGGCGCCGGCACCGTTGGCTGTCTGACCGCGTGGCTTGCCTCCCGTATCGCGGGCTGTCGCGTGCAACTTGTGGATATCAACCCGAAACGCGCCGAAACCGCTGCGGCGCTGGGCGTCGAGTTTGCCGACGCCGAGCAGGCTGCACAGGACGCCGACGTCGTCGTTCATACGAGCGGCTCGCCCGAAGGGCTTCAACAGGCGCTGACGCTGGCCGGCTTTGAGACCACGATTACCGAACTCAGTTGGTTTGCCGATAAGCGCGTATCGCTGCCACTTGGCGCGGCGTTCCACGCACGACGCCTGATCCTGGCCTCGTCACAGGTCGGGACTATTCCCGCGGCGCAACGGGCGCGGTGGAATACGACCCGCCGGATGCAGCTGGCATTGGACCTGCTCGACGATGCAGTCCTCGATGTGCTCATCACGGGGGAAAGCGCGTTTGAGACGCTGCCGGGGCTGATGGCGACGCTGACGGCCGCCCCTGGCGAGACGCTATGCCATCGGATTCGATATGAGACGTCAGATGTGCCGAGTGCTGGATGAGGAGTCGTAATGTACAGCGTGACGGTCCGTGACCACGTGATGATCGCGCACAGTTTTCGTGGTGAGGTGTTTGGTCCGGCGCAGCGGCTGCATGGCGCCACGTATGTCGTCGATGCCGAGTTTCGACGCCCCGACCTCGATGCCGACGGCATCGTCGTCGACATCGGCCGCGCGACCGAGGCGCTGCGGCTGGTCCTGTCAGATTTCAACTTTCGAAATCTGGATGACGTTCCTGCCTTTGCGGGACGCAATACGACGACGGAGTTTCTGGCCCGCATCGTGTTCGATCGCCTGGTCGAGTCCATCCGGCGAGGTGACCTGGGCCCCAGCGCTGATGCCGTAGAACACCTGCGCATCACGCTGCACGAGTCGCACGTCGCGTCCGCTTCCTATGATGGCCGCGTAGCGGACTCGTCCTGACCATGCCGGCGATTACCTTTGTTGTCGCCGGCCGACTGGACGCTCGCACGGGCGGGTCGCTGTATAACCGCCGAATGGCAGAGAGCCTCGCCCGCCAGGGCTGGGTCGTTGACGTGCAGGAACTGGGCGACGGCTTTCCGTTTCCGACCACGGATGCGTTGAGGAGAGCCTCGGACCGAATGGCTCGGATTCCGTCCGGCAGCCAGGTGCTCGTCGATGGACTGGCGTTCGGCGCCATGCCCGAGATTGTTGCGAGTGTGTCGGCACGCCTCGAGCTGATCGCGCTTGTTCATCTTCCTCTGGCAGCAAGCGTCGGTCTCGATCCTTGGGTTGCTGGACGCCTGGCGGTGTCAGAGCACCGGGCGCTTTCATATGCGGCGCTCGTCGTGGTCACGGGTGCGAGCACGGTGTCGTTGATGGCGGCCTACGGCCTGTCGCACGACCGGGTGGTCGTCGTGGAACCTGGCACCCATCCGGCGCCGCTTGCGAGAGGATCGCAGTCCGCCGACGTCCAGTTGTTGACGGTCGCGACACTGAACCCCGGCAAGGGGCACGAGATACTACTCGAGGCATTGGCGACTGTGCCGTACTCTGACTGGCGGCTCACCTGTGCGGGCAGCTTGATGCGACACCCGGAAACCGCGGACAATGTCCGCGCCACCATCTCGCGTCTCGGGCTCGAGGCGCGCGTGGCGCTTGTGGGCGAATTCGACGAGTCCGAGCTGGCTGCCTGTTACGACCGGTCGGACGTCATGGTGCAGGCGAGTCTGCGGGAGACCTACGGAATGGCCGTTGCCGAGGCATTGGCGCGCGGGTTGCCTGTCGTGGCCACCGCGACCGGCTCCATTGCGGCGCTGCTCGGCGACGATGCAGGGGTCGTCGTGCCGCCGGGAGATCGGCCGGCGCTGTCAGACGCGCTGTCTCGTATGATCGGCGATGCCGCCTTTCGAGCGCGCTGCGCCCGGGGAGCGCGTCATGTGCGGAACCACTTGCTCGATTGGGACGCCGCGGCGACGCAGCTGGCCGCTGCTCTCTCCGCGTGAGCGATACGAATGGATGACACGTCACTGTCTTATTGGCTCGGGCTGCGCGAGCAGGCCGATTGGACTGCGCGACCGCCAGTACTCGCGCAGACCATTGCGGCGGCGCTGCCGCGGGACCAGCCGGTCTGTGTGCTGGACCTTGGCACCGGCGCGGGGTCGAACTTGCGCTACCTCGTCGAACGCCTGCCCGAGCAGCAGCATTGGCTGGTAATCGATCGTAGTCCGGCCCTTCTGTCCGAGGTCAATACCAGGACGAAATCCTGGGCGGCTGAGCGTGGGCATGCCGTGGGATCCGACGCGAAGGGTTTCACTTTGAGCAGCGAGCGACTGGACTGCCGCGTCGAAGTGTCGGCACAGGACCTCGGCACGCTGCACGATCCCTCGATTTTCGCGGGACGGCACCTGGTGACCGCGTCGGCCCTGCTCGATCTCGTGTCAGAAACGTGGCTGCAAACGCTGGCGTCGCGATGCCGTTCCGCGGGCGCGGCGGCGCTGTTCACGATCACCTACGACGGGCGCTCGTCGTGTCTACCTGCCGAGCCAGAAGACGAGCTGGTGCGTGGCCTCATGAACACCCATCAGCGTCGCGACAAAGGATTGGGCGGCCCGGCCGCGGGGCCTGATGCCACGGCCTGTGCCGAGCGCTGTTTCGTGGCTGAAGGCTATCGCGTCACGAGCGAGGCGACCGACTGGGTGCTCGGCCCCGGTGATGCGGA
>JACCSI010000722.1 GCA_013813075.1 Acidobacteriota bacterium
CACTGACCGAAATCCGCACGCCCGGTCAGGTGCTGTCGATTGTGTTTGGTCCAAGGGCGCCCAGTGGCACGACGCGCGGGCTCTTCTTCCCCAACGGCGTGAACGGCAATATCCGGTCGGTCTAGTTCCGCGCTTTCAGCAGCCCTGCACCACACCCGTGGTGCGTCATGGCGGGAGGCTCCTTTGGGGCTTCCCGACCCTGTCCATCCGTCGCCTAATCCCATCGCGACCTCGACTCCTGCAGTCAAGCGGGAGTCGCTGCCACGCCGTTGTCGTTGCGAACGCGCCTCCTGCCGGCGACGGCTCCGGCGTTAGTGTCCATCGCGCACTCGCCGCGCCAGCGGCGAACCAGCGCGCCTCGTTAAGAGCTCATCTCGGACGTTTCGCACCTCGCCAATCATTCATCTCAATACACATTTAGCTTCTAGGATCTGACATGAAACGCGTCTCGAACATCTTCTCCATCGCGATCGGTGTCGTCACTGCCGCATCTGCGATAAACGTCTATGCACAAACGGCCAAACCCGACTCCGAAATGCAAGCCGTTCTCGACATGCACGCCAAGCTTGGCGCGAAGCCGCTCGAGACGCTGTGCCCGCAAGTAGCGCGCCAAGGCCCGGGCACCGGCCCGTTTCCACTGCTGTTCTACATCCACGGTGGCGGCTGGGTGATTGCGGATCTCGATACCTACGACGCGTCCGCGCGCGCGCTGACGAATGCGGCGGCAGCCGTGGTGGTGTCGACAGATTACCGGCAGCCCACGATCCCGATCGTTGGCTGAAGTGTCGGCGGCGGA
This sequence comes from Acidobacteriota bacterium, assembly GCA_013813075.1. Classification (GTDB taxonomy): domain Bacteria; phylum Acidobacteriota; class Vicinamibacteria; order Vicinamibacterales; family UBA2999; genus JACCSI01. Next base: position 797 of record JACCSI010000722.1, read on the forward strand.
TGGCGGACTGTTTGCAGCCACACCTCAGGAGGTTCTGAATGGCCAACACGACCTGGACCGACGAAGACAAGTTTTGGCGGGACAGCTATGGGACCCGGCCCTACGGCGAAGGCATCGACTACAACGTGCTCGAGGGTGGGTACCGGTACGGATACGACGCAGCAACTCGCTACCCCGGCAAATCGTGGACGGACGTCGAGCCTCACCTGCAGCGTGACTGGGACGGCTATGAGCACCGCGGTGAAAGCACGTGGCAGCAGGTGAAAGAAGCGGCGCGCGACGCCTGGGAGAGGATGACTGGTCGTCACAGCTCGACCACGTAGCGGGCGAAGAGCACCCGTGCCCTGCAACCCGCGGCTGATGCTCTCAGCCGCGGGCGATGGGCCCCGATGGGCAGCGCGGCTGCCCCGCCGATGGCAGCCTCACCTGAGCGCTTGGACGAGGTCGCCGATCAAGTCTTCAGGATCTTCTAATCCGATCGACAGCCGCATCATCCCCCGGGTTACGCCGGCTTTTTCGAGTTCGGCATCGGTCAGACCATACTGCGACGTGAGGACTGGCAAGCTGCAGAGGCTCTCGACGCCGCCCAGACTCGCCGCTCGCTGGAAAATCTTCAAGCGGTCGAACGCCTTATAGGCACCGGGTTGACCACCCTTGACATCGACGCACACCATCCCGCCAAAACCACTCATCTGCGCGGCGGCAATGGCGTGGTCGGGATGGGATGAAAGACCCGGGTAGTAGACGCGTTCGATTGACGCGTGTCCCTCGAGCGCGTGCGCGACCGCCATCGCGTTGGCGTTGTGCCGCGCCACACGCAGCGGCAAGGTTTTCAGTCCGCGGCTCAGGGCATACGCGGGTAACGGATCCATCACCCCACCAAGCAGGCGGCGCGTCTTGTTGATCGGCGCCAGCATGGCACGTGTGCCCGATAGCACCCCGCCAGTGACGTCACTGTGGCCATTCAGGTACTTGGTCGCGCTCTGCATCGAAAGGTCGATGCCCATGGCGAGCGGCTGCTGGTTGATCGGACTGGCGAAGGTGTTGTCGATGCCAGACAGGACCCCGGCAGCCATGCACGCCTGCGCGACGGCGCGAATGTCGACGCACCGAAGCGTCGGATTGATCGGGGTTTCGAACCAGACCAATTTCGTCTTCGGCCCGATAACGGATGCCGGCGTCGCCAACGCTTCGAGCGAAACAAAACGGCGCTCGATCCCAAAATGGGTCAGCAGGTGCTCGATCAAGTGAAACGTGCCGCCGTAGATGGCCGACGCGCACACCACTTCATCACCGGCTTTGAGAAGCGAGAACATCGCCGTCGACGTGGCGGCCATGCCGGAACTGAAAACGAGCGACTGCTCGGCGCCGTCGACGGCCGCGATCTTTTCCTCGACTGCCACCAGTGTCGGGTTCTCGTATCGCGAATACAGATACGCGGGGAAGCTGCCATCCTGGTAGCGCTCGACGTCCCGCGCCGAGTCGAACACGAAGGTGGCGGTTTCGTAGATCGGCGTCGTCAGTGCTGTGGAGCCAGTTTTCGCGGGCCGTTCGCCGCGGTGAATGAGGTCGGTGTGCCTACCCATGCGTTACGAGCTTACACAAAGTCACAGGCCGGGGGACAACCTCGCGGACGCTATTGGAGCATCATCGTCATGAAGACGGTTCACCCTTCGGCGCGGCCATCGCGCTTCTGGCCGATCACAATCTCGCCGATCCGTTCCTCGATCTCGACCCTCTCCTGCTTCGACACGGTGTTGGACCGCGACTGAACAGCCCCGGCCTTTCCGCCGCTGAGTTCGACCACGCGCTCGACAGTCGTCCGCCAGTTGCTGTTTTGTGCGACGCCGCCCACCGTATTCATCGCGACCCAGTCAAATGTCGTCGCGGCACGCGCAAACACGCTGACGGTAAACCGCAGAACCCCGTTCTCGCGCTGGCGCGCGGCGAACCGCACCACGCCGGCCAGAGGATGCCCCCGCAGCGTGGCAAACGTGATCTCGCGCGGAGTCACCTCCTCGACCCGAATCTGGATGTTGCCTCGAAGCGGAAGCGAGGCGGTCAGCGTGGCGCCATGCACCGCCTCCTGCGGCGCACCGGGCTCTGCAGAGAATTCAATCGGGATCACTTCGGTAATCCGCCGCCGAAACTGGTCCATCAGCTCTTCAGGACCGTAGGCAGATCCGGAGATGTCGGCCCAGAACCGCTTGCGCTCGAGCCCGCCGACGCCGTCTTGCGGGAGCTGCTCGGGTTGGGCGTCGGCGAGCGTCTTCAAACCCTCGTCCAGCGACGTCGGCTGCACCCCGAACACCGTCAGGAGCGCATTCTCATGCGGGGCAGTGATCACGTTGTGCTCGAGGAGCATGAGAATTTGGGACTCGTTGATCGGAAGCGACAGGCC
>JACCSI010000758.1 GCA_013813075.1 Acidobacteriota bacterium
CGGTGACCGTGCGCCGACACATGCGCGCGGTGCCCGCCTCAATGACCTGGCTCTCGATCGCAGCGACCAGCGTCACGGCCTTGATGATCGAGCCGGGCAACACCGGCGCGTCGAGAATGTCCGGACGCGCCTCGCGACGTTCCGCGGGATTGAGGAGTGAACGAACGAAGAAGGCGACCCTCGAGGGCACGTCCGGAATGACGATGCCTGAGGTGCCTGAAGTGCCCGCGGGGCCTGAGGTGGCGGCGGCCACCAACGCCGCGGCAAGCACGGCGGCGGGCCTCGTCACAGCTTGGTCTTACACCCTGGCCGGCACCGGCACGGAATGGTCTTGTCGCCCTCGGTGTTGTAGTCGTACGTCAACTCTTCACCAGGGGTAATGTGTCGCGCCGCGCGCACCCAGATCGTCGAGTCGATGACCTCGATCCAGCAGTTCGGTTTGCAGGCGTGGTTGATGAACCGGGCCACATTGCCGCCGACGTTGGCGTCGCGGCTCCATCTGCGGTTGACGCGAAAGACCCAGATGCAGCCTTTACGCAGGTATCGATCTTCGCGGCCTTCGCTCTGTTTGTTGGAGATGAGCTCGCCGGCGTAATCGATGATGCGTTTGTTCTTGTTGATTGGCTCCAGGGCAAAGACGCCAAAGCCGTGCAGTTTCGATTTCCTGCGTCGAATTCTGGGGAAGATAACAGGGGCAGGCATGCGCCAAGACATATTGTATCGTGCATGATAGATTTACGCCTCACTGGAGGTCATCGTGCGCGGTGTGACGTGTTCTATCCTTGTTGGTTTGACAGCGCTGGCGGCGACGGCTGCGGCACAGACGCGTCAGACGTTTCCAGGTCCCATGGCCAATCTTCCTTTTAGCGCTGCGGTGAAGGCCGACGGCCTCATCTACGTTGCCGGTACCCTGTCTGCGGACGGCGACATTCGCGCGCAGACGCGCAAGACGGTTGAAGACATCGGCGCGGTGCTGCAAAAGGCCGGGTCGAGTCTCGCCAACGTGGCCTCGGTCAACGTCTACTTGACCAAGGCGGACGACTTCGCGGCGATGAACGAGGTGTATCGCACCTTTTGGACCAAGGACCCGCCGGTCCGTACGACGATCGTGTCGGAACTGGTGATCCCTGGCGCACTGGTCGAGATCTCGATGATTGCCGTGCCCAACGGCGGCGAACGCGTCGTCATTCACCCGTCGGACTGGACCAAGTCCCCGAACCCGTACAGCTATGGCATCCGCTCGGGCGATACGTTGTTTCTTGCCGGCCTGGTGTCGCGTAACGGGAAGGACAACTCCGTCGTTGAAGGCGACATGACGGCGCAGACCAAGACGGTCCTCGACAACGCGGGCCAGATTCTCAAAGCTGCCGGCATGTCGTTCGATCACGTCGTGTCGTCGCGCGTGTTCATCACCGATCAGGCCAGGTTCCAGGAGATGAACAAGGTCTACACCGGCTACTTCCCCAAGGATCCACCGACCCGTGCCACCGTCGTGGCGCCGTTGATGGGGCCGCAGTACGCCGTGGAAATTACGCTGACCGCGTCGCGGTTGCCGAAGGAGGTCTTCACCACCCCGATGGCGGACGGATCCCCGGGACGGGCAAGCGCGATTCTCAGCAGCGCCATCAAGACCGGCAACCGTCTGTATGTGTCGGGCATCCTTGGCACCAACGCCGAGAACAAGGACAACGCCGAAGCGCAGACGATGGAGATCCTGAATCGGGTCGGGCGCACGCTGAAGGCCGCCGGCTACGACTGGTCGCACATTGTCGATGGCGTCGTCTACATCACGGACGTCAAGCACTTCGATGCGATGAACAAGGCCTATCGCACCATGTTCAGCAAGGAATTCCCGGCCCGCGCGACCGTCCGCACTGGACTTGTCAATGCGGACGGGCTGGTCGAGATCATGTTCGTCGCGGCCAAGTGAGCGCGGCAGTCGCTGACGTCTAGGGCACGCGCGTGACGTGGAGCGGATCACCGGTCTTGTGATCGGTGATCTGATACTTCAGGAACTCGTGGACCGCCTGCAGCGCCCGCGCATGTCGGGTGGTCACGCGAACCCGCCCTCCACCCGGCAGCTCCTCATACGCATAGGCAATCCGATCGCGCAGCCGCGTCATGCCCTCGGTGCCAGGCACATTCGGCGCATGAACGAAATGCGGCATGGAGAAATCCCCGGCCGCAAACATCTTCGCGATCTGCGGCAAATGCAGGCGGATCGCTTCGAGGTTGGCGAGGTCCTTGCGGTCTTTCACGGTCACTTCGATCGCACCGCCGCCTTCATGCAGGTAGAAGTGGTGCGTCGTCTTTTCCTGGTCGAAGCCCATGGCGTGCGCGCCACGAGCCGTCATCTGGCCGTGATGGTCCTGTGCAGCCGACACCGCGACCGAAAAGACGAGACATGCCGAGATGATGAGTTCGTGCATGGTGACACCTCAACGATTGGGGCAATTTCAGGTTGAGCCGCAATACCGGCGTTCGCACAGATCGCGATTCTTGCACGTTGCGAGACCGAAGAC
>JACCSI010000036.1 GCA_013813075.1 Acidobacteriota bacterium
ATCGCAGTTGCATCAGCTCCGCGGCCGGGTCGGGCGCGGCATTCACGAATCGGTCTGCGTGTTGCTGTACCAATCGCCGTGGTCTGAAGAAGCCCGCGAGCGGCTCAAGGCGATGTCGGACACCAACGACGGCTTCGTGATCGCGGAGAAGGACCTCCAGATTCGCGGCCCAGGAGACTTTTTCGGCACGCGGCAACACGGGCTCCCGCAGCTGCGCGCCGGGGACCTGACGCGCGATGTCGCGCTGCTCGAAATGGCGTTCGACGAAGCCCGCAAGCGCGTCGACGAGCGCACACTGAACGCCGAAGAGCGGGCGTACGTGCTGCATGTCTGGCAGCGGCAGTTCGGATTGATCGCGGTGGGCTGACAGGATGACACCTCGCGCAGCCACGGCTCGATTTCGAGCACTACAAGACGTCGAAAGGCGCGATTCGCTTTCCACTCGCGACTCCGTTGCCTTTGGCTGTTGTCAAACGCCTCGTCAAAGACGCGTCACGCAGTCGCGGGAAAAGACGAGGATTTGAGGGAGACGCGGGCCGCATGCGCATCATCGCGGGAGCGTACAAGGGACGGCGCCTCAAGGGACCAACCTGGGAAGGCCTGCGGCCGACATCGGACAAGGTGCGCGAGACGCTGTTCAACATCATCTCGGCGCGGGTGGCAGGGGCGCGCGTGCTCGACGTGTTTGCGGGCACGGGCGCGGTGGGGCTCGAGAGCCTCAGCCGCGGTGCGGCCCGCGCCGTCTTCATCGAGCAGGATCGCCGTGCCGGCGACCTGATCGCGACCAATGTCGCTCTCTGCGGCGCCTCAGATCGCTGTGTTATCATCCGCGACAGCGCGCAACGCGCGCTCCAACGGCAGATTGAGGTCGAGTTATTCGATTTGGTGGTGCTCGATCCACCGTACGGGTTCGAGCCTCTCGCCTCCGTGGTCGGCGCGGCCGTCCGGCATCTGGCGCCGGGTGGGGTGCTGATTCTGGAGCATGCGTCACGACGCGCCGGGCCGGACGTCGACGGCGTCCGCGCGGTGCGGACGGTGCGCTCCGGCGACAGCGCACTCACGTTGTTTGAGGCAGGATGAGCAGCACGCCAAGTCCCTCGCCGCACCTCGCCGTGTTCCCCGGATCATTCGATCCGCTGACCAACGGCCACGTCGACATCATCGAGCGGGGCTGTTACATCTTCGACCGCGTGATTGTGGCGGTACTCATCAACGAAGCAAAAACGCCACTGTTCACCATCAAGGAGCGGGTCGAGATCATCCGCGAAGTATTTACGGGAACACCCAACGTTGAAGTCGACACCTTCGATGGGTTGCTGGTCGACTATGGGCGCCGCAAAGGCGCGGACGCGATTATTCGAGGACTGCGTGCGATGTCGGACTTCGAATACGAGTTTCAGATGGCGCTGATGAATCGCCGACTCAATCACGACATCGAGACGGTGTTCCTGATGCCGGCGGAACAGTACACCTACACGAGCTCGCGTCTGATTAAGGAAGTCTTCATGCTGGGCGGGGAAGTCAGCGGCTTGGTGCCGGACGTCGTGGAAGACCGTCTCAGAAACAAGCAGGCCATCCTGCGCGATCGGCTGAGCGGCATACGGAACGCCAATGCTTAGTGGTCGCATGGCCCGCGTCGCCCCGTCGCCGACGCTGCGCGTCACGGCCGAGGCCGACCGCCTCCGCCGTCAGGGTATCGACGTCGTCGATCTCGGCGCCGGCGAGCCGGATTTTGCGACGCCCGAACACATCAAGGCGGCGGCGCGGCACGCGATCGACACCAACTTTACAAAATACACGCCGTCGGCCGGCATCATGGAGCTGCGTGACGCGATCTGCGCTCGTTACCGCGCCGATTACGGCGTTGACTTCCGCGCCGACGCGACCATCGTGACGGCAGGCGCCAAGCAGGCACTCTACAACGCCGCCATGGCGTTGTTCGAAGAGGGAGACGAGGTCATCACGCACGCGCCCTACTGGCCGACGATTCCCGAACAGGTCAAGCTCGCGGGCGCGACCCCCGTAATCGTGCAGACCCACGGCGAGGACGGGTTTCAGATTCACGCGCAGCCGATTCTGGACGCCATCACGGCGCGCACCAAGGGCATCGTCATCAACTCGCCGTGTAATCCAACTGGCGCCTTGATCGCCGAAGAGGCGATGACCGCCATCGCCGACGTCGCCGCGCGGCGCGGCATCTGGATCGTGGCCGACGTGACCTACGAGAAGTTGTTGTACGACACCACACCGCACAACCTGGTGAAGATCCTCCTCGAGCGAAACCGCGATCGCTCCGTCATCTGCAGTGCGGCGTCAAAAGCCTACGCGATGACGGGATGGCGCTGCGGTTGGGCCATCGCGCCCGCCGGCGCCATCACCGCATTCAATGCGATTCAGGGGCATTCGACGTCCAACGTCAGCTCGATTACCCAGAAGGCCGCCGTCGCCGCGCTCAGCGGTCCGCAGGAGAGCGTCACGATGATGCTCAACGAATACCGGACACGGCGCGATCGTGTGTGGGAATGGCTCCGCGAGGATCCGAGGTTCACCTGTCTGAAGCCGCGTGGTGCGTTCTACCTCTTCCCGAACTGCGTCGACGCTCTCGAACCGGCCGGGGTGCGGACGAGCGCCGAATTTGCCGAGGCGCTGCTCAACCAGGCGCGTGTCGCCCTGACGGCGGGCGAAGGCTTTGACGCACCAGGCTTCATCCGCATCTCCTACGCGACCTCACTGGATCGACTCCGCGAGGGTGTGACGCGGATTCATGAGTTCGTGGCACGACGTGAGCGCGGCCGCGTCTCGGCCTAGCGCGCCGTCCGCGACGTCCGCGACGTCCGCGGATGAGCGTGTCGCGGGTGCGTCATCGTGACCGCCGAACTGATTGCTGCCTTTGCGGCCATCGTGGGCCAGGCCCACGTGCGAACGGATGAAGACGCGCGCCAGCGTTACGGCGTGGACGCGTTGCAGATCGGACACCCGGCCGATCTCGTGGTGCTGCCGGCCGGCACTGAAGAAATTGCGGGGATCGCACGCCTGTGCAACGCGCACCGGATTCCGCTGGTCGTCCGCGGCGCCGGCACCGGCTACACCGGTGGCGCCGTGCCGGTCCACGGCGGTGTCGTGGTCTCGATGGAGCGGTTGAACCGCATTCTCGAGATTGATGAAGACAATCTGCTCGCCGTGGTGCAGCCCAACGTCATCACCCGCGCCCTGCAGGATGCCGTCGAAGCACGCGGGTTGTTCTATCCCCCGGATCCCTCCAGCTTGAACCAGTCGTCCCTCGGCGGCAACGTGGCTGAGTGTGCCGGTGGTCCGCGGGCGGTGAAGTACGGCACGACCAAGCGCTACGTCCTCGCGCTCGAAGCGGTGCTGCCGACCGGGGAGATCGTGCGCACCGGCTCCAAGGCGGTGAAAAACGTGGTCGGCTACGACCTGACGCAACTGCTCGTCGGGTCCGAAGGCACGCTCGCGGTGATCACGGAGATCACGTTGCGGCTGGTCCCGAAGCCGGCCGTGCAGGCGACCATCCAGGCGACGTTCAGTAACATTGACGCGGCGGTGCGGGCGGTGTCACTGCTGCTGGCGGCCCGCGTCGTACCGGCCACGATCGAGCTGATCGATGAGGTCTCGCTGGCCGCGGTCGCCCGCCGTCTCAATCGGCCGGTTGCCCCGCAGGGCACGGGCGCGATGTTGATCATCGAAGTGGACGGCGTTCCCGCCGGCGTTGAAGAAGAAGCCGCGCGCGTGACAAGCGCATGCCAGGCGGCCGGGGCGTTGAGTCTGACACGCTCTGAGACAGCCGAAGAG
>JACCSI010000062.1 GCA_013813075.1 Acidobacteriota bacterium
CGCGACCTCTGGGCGTTGCTTGCCTTGACGCCTTCGGTGACGACCGCGCGGTTCGATGTCGGCGGGAGTCAGGCCGGCTCGCAGTTCGGTTACACGGCCTACGGTTTTACCGGGCAGGACCAGATACTGGTTGAAGGCATCAATGCGACCTATCACACGGCGACGTCGATGCTCTACATGGACTACGGATCGTTTGAGGAGGTCTTCATCGGCACCGTTGGCAACGGCGCCGAAGTGGCGGTCCCCGGCGTCCAGAGTCAGATGCTCGGTAAATCGGGCGGCAACAGGTTTCAGGGCGAGTTCTACCAGGACTACGAACGCAACGCCTTCCAGAGCGCCAACATCCCGGACAGAATCCTGACTCGCGGCGTTCGGGAACACAGTAACGAACTCGAACGCTATCGCGACCTCAGCCTCAACGTCGGTGGCCCGATCAGACAAGATCGTCTCTGGTGGTATTCGTCGTATCACAACCAAAAAGTCGTCGTGAACCAGCCCAACTTCGTGGGCCCGATCGCGGGCGAGACCTTCAATACATCGCTGTGGAACCTCTCGGGTAAGGCAACCTTGCAAGCGACGCGGAACCACAAGCTGCTCGGCTATTACCAATGGAGCCAGAAAGAACAGCCTAACGCCCTGCCCGATCGGACACTGCTCTACTCGAACCTGAATCAGACATGGTCACAGCCGATCCGGAGCTGGGTCTACAAGGCCGAGTGGAACGGCACCCTAAGCAATAATCTTTACGCCGAAGCACGCTACGGCGAATCGAGCGTCTCAGCCTCGCACATTGCAAACAACGACACCACTGACTTCCTGACCGTTGACAGCGGTCGCGCCACCTACGTCGGTGGGAGCCCGAAAGATCAGTTCATCTTCCGCCGTCCCCAAGTGACCGGCTCGGTGAACTATTTCAAGGATGGCTGGGCTGGCACGCACAATTTCAAAGCGGGGGGCGGGGTCGATCGCGGCGTGAAATGGGACGGTTACCTGCAGGTGGTCTCTGGCAACGTTCGTCAGAATCTGAACAACGGCCAACCGATCAGCGTCGTGTTGTACGCGCCGACAGCCACGCACGTTGGCGCGATCGACGATGGTCCGAGGGGAAATCTGCTGAGCAACGACCGGATGACGGTGACCAACATCTTTCTGAGCGACCAATGGTCGGCAGGCCGGGCGACGCTCAACCTCGGCTTGCGCTGGGATCGCTATCACTCGTGGACGCCAGAGCAGCGACAGCTGGCGTATAGCTTCGGGCCGTTGAATATTGCCGACGCCACCTTCCCCGAAACCACCTACGTGACGTTCAACAAGGTGGTCCCGCGTCTTGGCATGACCTACGACCTGACTGGTGACGGCAAGACCGTGGCGAAATTGAGCTACGGCCGGTACGGCTTCGATCCCGGCATCAATTTCACCAGCAGCGTCAATCCGAACCAGTCGCAGAAAAGTCTCAGCTACGCCTGGAGCGATAACCGTGTGTGCACCGGCTGCATCGCTGGTGACCGGATCTATCAGCCTGGCGAAGAAGGAAACCAGACCGCCAGTGCACTGCGCGGGAATGTGCTGATCGACCCGAATCTGAAGCAGCCGACCTCGACCCAGGCCACGGCGTTTCTGGAACGACAGCTCACCGAAGGTGTCGGTCTCCGCGCCGGCTTCGTCTACCTGGCGGTGAGAAATCAAACCGCGACGACTCAGCCGTTCCGCCCGTCAACCGCCTACACCGTACCGTTCAACGTCGTCGACCCGGGCGACGACGGCGCCGTGGGCACGTCTGACGACGGGTCACTGACGTTGTTCGGTATTCCGAACAGCCAGATCAGCAACTTCGCGAATACGTCGGTGGTGGCGAACACGCCGAATAACGGTCAATACAAGACCATTGAATTTGCCCTCAACAAGCGGTCGGGCGGACGGTATTCGGCGAGCGCCAGCGTCGGCTACACCCGGCAGCACGATTTTCCGGCTGCGTTCCCCAACACGCCGAACGGACCATTCGAGTACGACTACAGCATCTACAGCGCCAAGGCGAATGCCAGCTACACTCTGCCCTGGGACATCCTTGCAACCGGCGTTTACCGCTTGCAGGCCGGCACCAACTACGCGCGCACCCTTTCGGTGTCAGCACCGGCCTCCTGCGCCTGCACGTTCAGCGCTGCGCGCGGTGGCAGTTTGTCCAACACGACCGTGTTCGTGACACCGTACGACGCCTATCGCAACGATAACGTCTCGGTCGTGGACGTGCGTGTCGAGAAGACCGTCCGATTCGGTCGTGCGGCTCGGGTGCGTCTCTTCGTCGACGGATTCAATCTGTTCAACACCTACGCCGCCGAGCTGATTAGCGTCGCGACCGGCCCCGCGTTTCAGCGACCAACCGCTGTCATCGCGCCTCGCACCGGCCGTATCGGCTTCCGTTTCATGTGGTGACCATCGCGACCCGCTCAGGCGATCGCCATTTCAAATCGGAGTTCTGCGACTAGGGCCGCCGCCGACATCGACCGGGCAAGCGGCGCGCCCTGGCCGACCCAATACGCACCAAATCCCGTCTCGCCGGTCTCCTTCGCGGCGAGGTGCAGCGCCTTTCCCGCATCGTACGCGACCGGATAGCTCGGAACCGTTCCGGCGTCCAGGCTATCCCCCAGGGCGGTGAAGTGGTTTGCAATGCGTCGCGCCGGTCGGCCCGAGATCGCGGTGGTCATCACCGTATGCCGTGACTCCTCGCCGAACAGTGCCGATCGGTAGCCCGCATCGGCCCCCGATTCGTCGCAGGCAACGAAAGCCGTACCCAGTTGAGCCGCGCCGGCGCCGAGACGCAGACACGCGGCGATGCCCGCTCCGTCCATGATTCCCCCGGCGGCGATCACGGGAATCGTGACACCGCACACCACGAGCCGGGTCAAAGCCATCGTTCTGAGAGCATCGTCAGGCGCCGCGGGATCGAAGCAGCCGCGGTGGCCACCCGCTTCGAAGCCCTGCGCCACGACGCCGTCAATTCGGGCGGCTGCGATGGCGCGTGCCTCGGACAGATTAGTAGCAGTGGCCAGGAGAAAGACGCCGGCACCGCGCAAGGCACCGATCCGATCCGCCGCCGGAAGACCGAAATGGAAACTGACGACCGCGGGACGCTCTTCGAGCAGCATGCGCAGCATGTCGTCGTCATCGACGAAGCTCGGGAAATCTCGCGGAGAACAGTTGGGGGCGTCGCGCCAAATCTGGCGAACGCCGGCGCCAGCCGCGCCGTCCACGCCTGCTCTCGGGACGTATCGCGGATCGGCCGACGATGACAGAACACGTTCACGTTGACCGGAGCCTGTGATCCAGCCCGAACCGCAGTGATCAGCGCTCGCGCTTCCGCTACTCCAGTAGCGCCGATTGCGATCGAGCCGAGGGCACCCGCGTTCGAGACCGCCACAGCCATTGCCGGCGTGGCGACTCCTGCCATCGGCGCTTGAATGATGGGCATGCTGATGCCGAGAGCTTCGACCAACGTCACGCCTCTTGCTCCGCCGACCGTCGTGCGAACCGGCTCGATTGAAGCAAGGCGCAGCGCTAATCGGCGCCGTGTCTTGGGGGCTCGGATCTGAGAACGGGGCT
>JACCSI010000109.1 GCA_013813075.1 Acidobacteriota bacterium
CGAGCGCCATTTTCTGGCGTCGCTGCCGCAGGTGCGGGTTGATCCTGAGCAGATGCGACGCGTCATCATCAACCTGCTCGACAACGCGATCGAGGCGATGGATCGCCGGGGCACGATTGCCATCGACACCGCGCACGATCCGTCCAACAGCATCGTGCGGGTGACGGTGACAGACGATGGTCCTGGCATCCCGCTCGCAGAGCGCGAGAAGTTGTTCCTGCCGTATTACTCGACCAAAGGCCGCGGCAGCGGCCTTGGTCTCGCGATCGTCAGGCGCATCGTGGCGGAGCATGGCGGCAGCATTGACCTCTCGAGCAACGTGCCGCGTGGGACACGGTTCACCATCGAGCTACCCGCGTGATCGCCGTCTCGGCCACACCGCTCCGAGTCGTAAATCTTTACAGAGGCGACGCGTGTTTGAGCTTAAATTCACAGAACGTACCCAGTCTGACGTGTATCTGACCCGATGCCTGCGATTCTTGTTGTAGACGACGAACCCGGCGTCCGCTCATCGCTCAGCGGCGTGTTACGCGATGAAGGCCTTGACGTCGACGCCGCGGCGAGCGGGGAAGAGTGTCTCGAGCGCGCGGCGCGGACCGCGTATGACGTGATCGTGCTGGACGTGTGGCTGCCGGGCGTCGACGGCCTGATGACGTTGCAGCGGCTGCGCGAACGCAAAATCGACGCGCAGGTTGTCATGATCTCGGGTCACGGAAACATCGAATCGGCGGTGCGCGCCATCAAGATGGGCGCGTTCGACTTTGTCGAGAAGCCGCTCTCGCTCGAAAAAACCGTGCTCGTGGTGCGCAATGCGTTACGGCAACGCGACCTCGAGATGGAGAATCGCGCCCTGCGGGCGCGCGTGGACCGCCCGCACGTGATGATCGGCGAGAGCGCCGCCATGCGACAACTGCGCGGGCAGGTGGAGACGGCAGCGCCGACCAACGGCCGCGTCCTGATTTACGGTGAGAACGGCACCGGCAAAGAATTGGTCGCGCGCACGATTCATCAGCTGAGCCGGCGGCGCAGCGGGCCGTTCGTCGAAGTCAATTGCGCCGCGATTCCAGAGGAGTTGATCGAGTCGGAATTGTTCGGGCACTCGAAGGGCGCGTTCACCGGGGCGGTGGCGGACAAGCCGGGGCGGTTCGAGCAGGCCACGACCGGCACCATCTTCCTTGACGAAATCGCCGACATGAGTGTGAAGACGCAGGCCAAGGTGTTGCGCGTCCTTCAAGAGCAGGTGATGGAGCGCGTCGGTGGCACCCAGCGCATCAAGGTGGACGTGCGCGTGCTCGCCGCAACCAACAAGGCGCTGCCGGCCGAGATTCGCGCCGGTCGTTTCCGCGAAGACCTCTACTTCCGTCTCAACGTCATCCCGATCTCGGTGCCGCCGCTGCGCGAGCGGCAGGACGACATTCCGCTGTTGGCGGAGCACTTCATGGCGCTGATGGCGGCGGAGTACGGCCGTCGCCCCAAGCGCATCACGCCCGAAGCCGCCGCGCGATTGCAGCATTACCAGTGGCCAGGCAACGTACGCGAACTGCGCAATATTATCGAGCGCCTGATGATCATGGTGCCGGGCGACACCATTACTGCACTCGATCTCGCGTTTCTCGGTCACGTGGACGTGCGCGAGCCGGCGCCTGCCGGAGATGAGTCGCTGCCGCTGGCCGATGCCCGTGAACAGTTCGAGCGCGCCTACATCTTGCAAGCGCTCGCGGCGCAGGAAGGCAACATCTCGCGGACCGCGGAAGTGCTCGGCGTCGAGCGAAGCAATCTCTACAAGAAAATGAAAGCCTTCGGGATCGCCCCGTCGCGCGAGTAACACCAACGATGCGTGTTATTCGCTGCTGCGAAGCCTGTTCTCCAGAATCTGATTGCCGCTGAAGCCCTCGAGTTGCAGATAATATGCTGCCGCCTGCATCAGCGCGGCTGACGGCACCAGCCCGACGATTTCACTTTCGAGCACGTTGACGCCGTACCGCGCAGCCTCGCGTTTCACCACTTCGAACACCCGGAAGATCGGCGTCTTCTCGTAATGGGTGAGGTTCATCGAGACCTGAACGATGCCGCGGCCGTCGAGTGTGATGCCCATTGCTTTCACGAACCGGAAGCCGCCGCTGCTCATGCGGATGGCCGCCGCAATCTCTTTGGCGACGTCGAGGCGGTCGGTGGCGAGGTTGATGTTGTAGGCGATGAGCGGCATGCGCGCGCCGATGACGGTCGCGCCCCCGGAGGCATGTGGCGTCGTCGGTCCGAAGTCCGGCGTCCAGTGTGGATGCTGCATCTTCGCCGCAAGGCCCTCGAACTCGCCGCGGCGGACGTCTTCGAGGTTGCGCCGGGCGGAAGTGGACGCCGCGTCTTCATACAGGTAGACGGGCAGGTTGAAGCGTGCCGCGATCTCGCTCCCAACCTCGCGCGCCAGATCGACGCAGTCCGTCATCGTTGCGCCTTCAATCGGGATGAAGGGGCAGACATCGACGGCGCCCAGCCGCGGGTGCGCGCCTTGGTGCACTCGCATATCGATCGACGCTAGCGACTCCTCGTAGAGGCGCAGAATAGCCTGCTTGAGGGGCTCGCGATCGCCCGCCAGCGTCAGCACTGAACGGTGGTGAGCGGCGTCGGACTGAACGTCGAGGATCCGCACACCCGGAACGCGGCGCAGCGCGTCGGTGATGTGGCGGACCGCGTCGAGATTCCGACCTTCGCTGATGTTGGGAACACTTTCAATAATGGCCATCGTGGCGTCATTGAACCATCTATTTCATCCCACAGGGCGACCGCGGACTCCAACCCCCCGTTGCGCGGATCCCAGATATTGGATTCAGGTGCTGGCTCATGCGTGGAATCCCAATAGAAACGCAGCTGGTCTAGCTGACATGTTGGTACCAATATTGGTATCTAAGGGGACACGTGCACAGGCCGTGACGGCTCAGCAGGCCGCGCTGCGGA
>JACCSI010000123.1 GCA_013813075.1 Acidobacteriota bacterium
AGCTGGCGGACAATCGATTGCCCGATGCTGATCCGCGCACCAGATTCGCGCACGACCCTGATGGCGACGGCGCGCTTGCCCACGGTCTGGCCGAGCGTCGCTTCCGCGACGATGACGTAAATGGCGAAGGTCCAGCTCCCGAGAACAATCGCCGTGACCAGCGCGAAGGGAGCGAGTTGTTCAGGCATCCACTTCCATGCCATCCACCCGACAGGAATGGCGACCGCGAGCACGAGTACGACATCGAGGAATTTGGCAACGGCGCGTCGCCCGAACGACACCCGTGCGAGCGGCACTGCCGACAGATACGATTCGGCGAGCGCCACGGGATCGCCGAGCTGACCCAGGATGTCCGCCTCGTTCTGCCCGGCGGCGGTGCGTTCCGCGATGTGCCCGCGCAGCTCCGTCGCGATTTGTTCGCGTCGCGGCGTGGTGCGAGGAAGTTGGCTCAGGACGCGGTCGATATAGAGTTCGGTCGTCATAACATGTCTCTGGAACGCTCGCTACGAACGCAACAGTTTGGTCATCGCTTTCGTAAACGTGGTCCACTCTTCCGTCAGCGCAGCGAGTTCGTGCCGTCCCGCCTCGGTCAGTCGGTAATACTTGCGCGGCACCCCGCGCTCCGGTGTTTCCCATCGCACGTGGACAAAGCCTGCCCGCTCGAGGCGGTAGAGCACGGGGTAGAGCGTGCCATCGGTCACCTCCAGCGTGCCGTTGGACTGCGAGGTCAGCTTCGAGACGATCTCGTAGCCGTAGGCCTCACCCGGTGCCAGCAGGTGCAGCACGATCAACTCGAGCGACCCGCGCTTCAGCTCCCGTTCAATGCCCCGCCGCTCATTCATGGCGCTGTTGCTCTCACGGCGTGCGACTCGACTTGCTGAACAATGTTGACAACTACCACGGCGCGTTTGCTCGAGGCTTGCTGTGCATTATACCTTGTCACACAAGATATATGACGAGGCAAGTCTACGTGAAGTTCCCGGTTTGCGCTACGATTTCCAGCTATGACGTCTGGTCGGTCGATTGGCTTGATTACGGTTGGGTTGGCCGCGACGCTTATTGCCAGCACCGCGTGCACCCAGCCATCGGAGGCCCCCACGGCACCGGCACCCACGGCCGCCCCTGATGCGGCGGCAAAAGTGCAAGCCTTTCGCGACAAACACGAGGTCGATTACATGCGCGATTGGGTCAGCATTGCCGGCTTGCATTTCCTCGAGCCCGGCACCCACACCGTCGGCAGGAGCGTCAAGAACGACATTGTCCTCACCGCCAACGTGCCTGACACCATCGGCCGCCTGGTGGTCAAGGGCACGAGCATTCGCTACGAACCAGCCGCCGGTGTGCCGGTGACCGTCAAGGATGCGGCAGTAACCGGCCCCGTGATGTTGAAGGAAGAAGGCCAGCCGCCTGGCGGCGAAGTGCTGATCGGCGATGTCCGGCTCGTGGCCCATATAAGTGGCGACCGCCTGTCGCTGCGTGTCCGCGATCCCAACGGCCCGCTGGCGAAAGACTTCCGCGGCTTCACGTGGTTCCCGATCGACGCACAATACCGGGTAACCGGCACGTTCATCCAGGATGCCGAGCCGAGGAAAATGCAGGTCATGAACACCTTCAACGACATCGACACCTACGCCACCGAAGGTGTGATCGAGTTCACGTTGCAGGGCCAGACGCTGCGCCTCCGTCCGTTCACGACCCGGCCGAAGCGCTTCTACATCGTCTTCCGCGACGCCTCCGCGGGCCAGGAGACGTACGAGACTGCCCGCTTCCTCTACGCGGATTTGCAGGACGACGGCACGACCGTGCTGGATTTCAATGAGGCCTATAACCCGCCGTGTTCGTTCAATCCATACACAACATGCCCGATTCCGTTGAAGGAGAACATCCTTCCGGTGAAGGTGCTGGCCGGCGAGCGGGCCTATCCTATTCACGTATCCCTGCCGACGTCAACGCGGTGACGCGCTCGGCTCGCCAGTTCTATCGATTCTGTCTTGGGGCGTTCGCGAGCGTGTGGCTCAGCGGTCAAGCTGCCGCACGGCAAGCACCGTTGCCGCCCCCAATGCCCCCGCCGCCGCGCGCCACCGCGGCCACCGTAGCTGGCCAACCTTTCGCGGCCCGCGTGCTTTTCGAGGACGGCGAGATGCTGGTCCTCGCGGCGGGACGCGAATGCAGGTACGTGGCCACAAACACGATGGGCGAGTTGCTGATACCATCGCCGGCGCTGTCCGAGAGCGTGATGTTCGTGCGCACCGCGAATAGCGTGTTTGCCATAGGGCGGAAGCCGTGACTCCGGTGAATACATTTGACGCGATTTGCGACCAGCTCGATGG
>JACCSI010000124.1 GCA_013813075.1 Acidobacteriota bacterium
AAGTATGTGAGCCTGCGAGAACCACCGCCACCGACGACGTACACGGCGTGGGCCCAGGCCGACACCGCGTCGTCGTCTGCGCGCATCAGCCTGCGCGTCGCCGGCGCGGCCGACGGCTTCCGGGCCACGGCACTCCAGGCGCTGCAAGGCGTGCACAAAGAGGCGGTCGTGGACTTCAAGGCGTTTGAAGAAGATATTCGCGCCGCGGTCATTCAGGAACGCCTCGTCGCGTCGCTGTCGGCGTTTTTTGGCGCGCTGGCGTTGCTGCTTGCCGCGCTTGGCCTCTACGGCGTCATGTCGTATTCCGTCGCGCGCCGACGTAACGAAATCGGCATTCGCATGGCCCTCGGGGCCGCACCGAGTAAGGTGATGCGACTCGTCCTCTGGAACGTCGCCGTCGTCACCGTGGGCGGTCTTGTGATTGGCGCCGCGATCGCCGTCGCCACTGGTCGCTTCGTCAACACGCTGCTGTTCGGCCTGGTCGCCAACGACGTGACCATGGTGGTCGTGGCGGCGGCGACCCTCGGTGCGGCCGCGGCAGTGGCCGGCTATCTCCCGGCGCGGCGCGCCGCGCACGTCGATCCGGTGGTGGCGCTTCGAGAGCAGTAGAAGTCGGCCGAACCAAGGACGACCTCCGCATCACTGCGCCACCCGCTCCTCCTCGGTGACGCGCTGGACGCATACGCACCGCAGTTGGCGCATGCTGCAGGTTAGTCTAAACTTTGGCGATTCAGCTTCTCGCAGTTACACCATGGCAATTCACACCGCCAGCGGGCAGGCAAAATGTCCCGAATGTTTTGAGGGCATGACCTTGACCGATGTCATGCAGAACGAGCTCACCCAGTGCCCCGGCTGCGGCGCCGAGCTTGAGATCGCCACACTGGCGCCGTTGACGCTGTCGCTGGCGCCGCAGGAAGAAGCGGACTGGGGTGAATGACAGTCGCGCTCCCTGTCGCCTGAAGATCCTGGACGACCAGGGCGTCCGCGCGCGCGGTGACCGTCTTCGAGACGACGCGTTATGAGCCTTGCGGGCTGAACAGCGCGCGCACCGCCGCGATCTCGTCCTCGTTGACAGTGTGCCCCATGCCCGGATAGATCCGCTCGTCCACCACCGCGTGCAGCCGTTCGAACACCTGCGTCGATTCGTGCACGCGTCCAACTGGAACGTGCGCATCGATGTCACTGCAGCCGAGCAACACCGGGGTGCCATCCATCGAGCCGGCGTAATCACGCGGCGTGCCGGGCGGGCCGATCACGCCGCCACTTAGCCCGACCACCGCTGCATAACGCTGTGCATGGCGAGCGGCGTATTCCAGGGATACACAGGCGCCCTGCGAAAATCCCATCAATGCGACTCGAGCGGGGGGAAGCTGGTCGCGACCAAGCGTTGCAACCAGGCTGTGGATCTTGTTCAGCGCCGAAGACAGCGACGGCTCGTTCTGCGCCATCGGCGACAGAAACGAGTACGGATACCACGCGTTCCCCGCGGCCTGCGGCGCCAGGTAGAGCACGTCGTCGAGGCGGAGTTGCTGCGCCAGATTCAGGATATCTTCGGCCGACGCGCCGCGGCCGTGCACAAGAATTACGGCGAGCCGCGCGTCTCGAGCATCGGGTCCCATCCGCAGAACCGGCTGGCCAGTGTGTGGATCGTGCTCGGTCGTCATCGTCAGGCCTCAGTCTAGTAGGATTCGCAGCACATGCGACGTCTGCCGCTCGCGACCCTGCCGACACCGTTGCACGACCTGCCACGTCTACGCGACGCGTTAGGTGGTCCCGCCCGGTGCCCGCGCATTCTTGTCAAACGCGATGACCTGACTGGACTGGCACTTGGCGGCAACAAGGCACGCAAGCTGGAGTTTCTCATTGCCGACGCGGTTGACCAAGGCGCGACGGTGGTTCTGACGACCGGTGCGGCACAGTCCAATCACGCGCGCATGACGGCAGCAGCAGCGCGTGTTGCAGCTCTGGACGTCCACCTGGTCCTCACTGCCGATGCCGATCCACCAGTCCAGGGCAACCTCCTGCTCGACCGGCTTTTCGGGGCGACGCTGCACTTTGTGCCGCCGCCGGCCGACCCGACACTCGCGACGAGCGATGAAGAAGCCGCCAAGGTGGCCGAGGTCATGGCCGCGCTGCGCGCGCAGGGCGAACGGCCCTACGAAATTCCGGTCGGGGGATCGAGCGGCGTCGGCGTGCTCGGCTATACCTACGGCACGCAGGAAATCATCGAGCAGTTACAGGCCCTCCACGAACGACCGACGCGTCTGTATTTCGCGAGTGGCTCGCGCGGCACCCAGGCGGGCCTGACGCTCGGAGCGAAATGGTGTGACGCGCATTACGACGTCTACGGCGTCGCGGTCAGCGGCGGTGAGTCGTTCAAGCGCGAACGGGCGTTGCGCATCGCCAATGAAGCGGCCGGCCTCGCGGCCATTGCAACGCGGGTGACCGACGACGATCTCGTCACGGATCAGGGCTACTTTGGTGACGGCTACGGCATTCCGACTCCAGGATGCCTCGAGGCGATTCGCCTCGTGGCCCGGCACGAGGGCGTCCTGCTCGATCCTGTTTACACCGCCAAGGCGATGGCGTGCCTCATCGACCATGTGCGCACCGGTCAACTCGATCCGGCGTCCAGTGTGCTGTTCCTCCACACCGGCGGCGCGCCGGCCCTCTTCGCCCACGCTCACCTGTTCTGACGTGGGTGACGCCGTGCACCGTCAGGAGGGCTCGGGCGGACACGGGGCATTGCTGTAGCCGGATCGAAACGCCGTGACCGTGCCGGCCTCGGCCTCGAACTTGTGCCGCCAGACGCAGGCGGTATCGTTGGCGAGCAGGTGTATCGAGATGGACGGGGCCTCCGACACCGTTTTGACGTCATGGATGTCGTCCTGCGGCGGCAGCAGGGCGTAGAACTCTCCGGCCCTCAGCGTTTGCTGTTGCTGCACTTCCAGCGTGGCCCTGCCCGCGTCGGTGCCGTCGTCGAGGCGCCGGAAAATCGTCTCGTGCTGGGTGCCGCGGTAGATGCCGACCAGGCCCCACGCCAGGTGATCGTGCACGGGGGTCCGCGATCGGGATGGAATGACGAGCGCGAACAGGCAAAGCGAGCCGTCCTTGGCACGATACAGCGCGTACTGCCCGATGCCGCCGCCCATCCGGCTCTTGACGTCTGGCTGGGCATACCGGTCTGGCAGCCATCCGTCGGCGGCAAGGAGTCGGGCAAAGGCCGGTCGCAATTGGTCCAGTCGCGTCCTGTGGTCGGGCACTTCCCGAATCAGCCGCTCGGTTTCTGCAATCAGCGCCCGGATCTCCGGTGCGTCGACCAGATACCCGAAGTGATCATGGTCTGCGGACAGATCGCACATACCGCATGATAATAAGCCTGCCCCTTGTCGCACTGAGGACTTATGCGCCTGACCACGATCTCCGGCTCTTCGCTCGCTCTCGCCGTCTGCTGTTGTCTGGTGGCCGTCGCCGCGCAGGCGCCGGCCAAACCCGAACCGACCGACCCTGGCCCCCTGCCGAAGTACGTGGCCGACCCCATCCCGCTCTACACCACCGGGCTCGGCCCGTTCAGTCGCAAGATTTCCAGCCGCAACCCCGACGCGCAAGCCTTCTTCAATCAAGGCTTCCAGATGATGTACGCGTTCGCGAAGCTGGATGCTGTGCGCTCGTTCCGCGAAGCGTGGAAGCGCGATCCGGATTGCGCCGTCTGCTACTGGGGCGAGGCGTGGGCGTGGGGCTCGTATCTGAATGGGCCGATGTCGGCGGAGCACTCCCCGTTCGCGTACGCGGCGGCGAAGAAAGCACTGTCGCGGCGCGACAAGGCCACTCCCCAGGAGCAGGCCTTTATCGATGCGCTTCAAGTCCGCTACGTCAAGGATTTCGACGTCAAGCAACGCGTTGAACAGGACAAGGCCTACGCCGAGGCCATGGCGAAGGTGTACGCAAAATATCCCGAGGACCTGGACGCGGGCACGCTCTACGGCGACGCGCTGTTTCTGCTGGAGCCGCGACGCGGGACGCGTGACGTCACGGCCCCGAACATCAAAAAATTACACGGCGTCCTCGAAAGCGTCCTGGCCCGCGACGCCAAGCACCCTGGCGCGTGTCATCTCTACGTCCACGCGACGGAATCGACGGTGCGGCCCGAGAAGGCGGAAGCATGCGCGGCGTTCCTCGGCAGCAGCATTCCTGGCGCCAGCCACATCAACCACATGCCATCGCACACCTTCAACGAGGTCGGCCGCTGGGGCGACTCGGTGCGGGCCAACCTGCAGGCCTGGCACTCGGACCTGAAAGCGGAATTCGGCGAGGGATTCGCGATTTACCCCGACCACAACCTCCACATGCTGCTCTACGCCGCCTCGATGGATGGGCAAGGCGCGATCGCCATGCAGGCCGGCAGGGATTACGCGAAGCGGACCAGCGACACGATGTATGAAGTGCTGACGCTCGTGCGGTTTGGGCGTTTCGACGAAGTGCTCGGCGTGACGAAGCGGCCAGAACGCGAGGTGCCCGCGGCGGTGTGGGATTTCGCGCAGGGCTACGCCTATCTGCGGAAGAACCAGACCGATTTTGCGCGCGTCTATCTCGCCCGCGTGCAGAAAACGGCGGACACGTCGAAAGCCGAATTCCGGACCCACCCCGCGAGGCAGTTGCTGGGCGTCCTCGGCGGCATTCTCGAGGGCGAGATCGCGCGGGCCGCGGGCGACGGCCCCGCCGCCATCGCCGCGTTCGAACGCGCGGTGACGGCCGACGACGCACTCGAGTACGACGAGCCGGAGCCGTTACCCTTTCCGGCGCGCCATTGGTTGGGGGCGGCGCTGCTGGAGGCCAAGCGGTTTGCCGAGGCCGAGCGCGTCTACACGGAAGATCTGAAGGACCATCCACACAATGGCTGGTCGCTGTCAGGGCTGCAGCAGGCGCTGAAGGCCCAGAACAAGCCGACGGCTGACGTGGACAAGGACTTCGAGGGCAGCTGGTCGCGGTCTGACACGTGGGCCCGCGCGTCGAGATTCTGAAGACTCACCGACGCGTCGGTCGAGAGGTCTCGTTCGCAGTTCAGGGTTCAAACACCCGAAGTGCCGGGTATCTGCATCGTGGTGGGTGTGGCAAATATATGCGGAACGCAAGAACTGTGATGGCACTGCTGATTGCCGCAGCGTGCGCAGCCGCGATCAGCGCGCAAGGGATGCGGGGGGGAACACCGATTGCCCCCGGACAAGACTGTCCACCTGGGACCACGCAAACGCGACCCGGCAACTGCCAGGCCCCGGAAGTGGCGCCGCCGAGCATTCTCGACTATCGCCCGCGCTCGACCCTGGTCACTGCGGAGACCCCGGTGCCGAAGGCCAAGTTCCCCGCCGTCGACATCCACGGACACGCGCCGGGGCTCAACAGCGCCGGTGGCATCGCGCGTATCGTCACAGAGATGGACCGCCTGAACCTGCGCGTCATCGTCAGCGCCGACAACTCGTCGGGCGACCGTCTGGCGCAGACGCTGCACGCCATCAACAGCGGCCCGCACAAAGATCGGTTCCGCGTACTCGCCGGCGTCAACTTCGGCGACGTTGGGCCGGGATGGTCGGACAAGGCCGTTCGTCAGCTTGAAGCGGACATCAAGGCCGGCGCGGTCGGTGTGGGAGAGGTCGGCAAGAACTTCGGACTCACCACCCGCAAGCGTGACGGCTCACGTCTGCAGGTCGACGACCCCGAGCTCGACCCGCTGTGGCAGGCCTTCGCGCGACTTGACGTGCCGGTGTTCATTCACACCGCGGAACCGCAGGAATTTTTCCAGCCGCTCGACTACAAGAACGAGCGGTGGCTGGAACTCGCCCTTTTTCCAAGTCGTCGTAACAACGCGCCTGGACAGGTCGCCTTCGACGCGCTGATGGCGGAGCGCAACAACGTTTATCGCAAGCATCCCAAGACGCGTTTCATTGCCGCGCATTTCGGATGGCATGCCAACGACTTGAAGAAGGCTGCGGCCATGCTCGATGCCTATCCCAACGTGGTCGTCGAAGTCGGCGCGATCCTGTATGACCTCGGGCGCC
>JACCSI010000130.1 GCA_013813075.1 Acidobacteriota bacterium
GTTTGGCAGCATTCAACTGCCGAACATCCACACCGTGGACGTCCGGCTGGACAAGAAGTTCACGCTGCCGCTCAGCCAGTCGCTGGCGGTTAAGCTGAACGTGTTCAACCTGTTGAACGCCAACACCACGATGTCGTGGAACCTGCGGTCGGGACCGAGCTTCCTGCTGCCGAGCTCGATTCTTCCGGCGCGGTTCGCCGAGCTCTCGGCCACATACCGCTTCTGAACCAACGCTGGCGAGACGCCGCCTTGAGGCCGGCGCCTCGCTCGAGCAACCCCCTGGTGCGTTGGAGCTGGCAAATGGGCGACCAAATGAAATTCCTGCGACTGGCGGTGGTGGTGATGATGACGGCGGCTTCACCGGCGGCGCCTGACGCACAAGGCCGGCGCGGCAGCCCCGGCGTGCCTTCCGTCCCGGTCACCACCGATCTCGTCCTGGCCAAGCCGGACGCCTACGCCGGCCAGTCGGTGACGCTGTCGAGCGGCGTGGACGAGATTCTTTCCAAGACGGTGTTCACGGTCGGTCAGCGCAAGGTGGTGAACGGGAAGGACGTCGTCAAAGCCGGCAGACCCTTGCTGGTCATTGCGCCGACGCTCGATGCGGCCCTGACCGCCAACAACTACCTCACCATCGTCGGCGCGGTCATCAAGTTCGACGCTGCGGCGATTGCGAGTAAAGCGAAGGATTACCAGCTGGATCTCGCACCGGACGTCGTCGCGAAGTATCAAGGTCAGACGGTGCTGTTGGCGACGACTATTCTGTCGTCGACGTCGACCGAGCTCACCAGGAAACCGACGCCCTGAAGTGGATGGTCACACGGCGAGCAGCCATCGGCTGACGCTTCAACGGGCCGTTACCGCGACGACACTGATCGTGCTGGCAGTCGGTGCGGTTCTGGTCGCGCAGCAGCCCGCGCATCGAGCCTCGCCCGCCGGTTCCGTCCGCTCGGTGTGGGACGGCGTGTATGCAGAACAGCAGGCCGAGCGGGGCCTCCTCAGCTACCGCCGTTCCTGCGCCAGGTGCCACGCCCTCTCCGACGGCGCTGTGCCTCGCCGGTTCATCGGCGACGCGTTCTGGACTGCGTGGGGCGAAGATTCTCTCGCGAGCCTGTATACGTCTGTCCGGAACAATATGCCGGCCGACTTCCCCGGCAGCCTCAGTGAAACGACCAACCTGGACATCATCGCGTTTCTTCTGCAGGCGAATGCCATTCCTGCGGGGTTCGACGAGCTCACGGTCGATGGCCTGCGCACGATTCGCGTCGCACGGCGCGACAGCGACGGCAGCCTTCCGGCGGGTGCATTCGTCGCCGTGTCGGGCTGCCTGACCAAGGCGGCCAAGGGCTGGACTCTCACATCCGCAACGACCCCCGAACGCTTCCGTGGCGGCGATGTTGCGATTGACGCGCCTCGCCTCGCCGAGCAACCCGCTGGGTCCGCGGCCTTCGACTTACTGTTCGGGGTCTCGTCGCTCGACAAAATGGAAGGGCACAGGGTGCTGGTCAGAGGCCTTCTGGTGCGAGCCCCGGCCGACGGCATCAACGTGACCAGCGTCCAGAGCCTCGCCGGTTTATGTGCGCCGTAGGCGGTGGCGGCCCGGCCAGTTCGTCCGAAAGGTGACAACGATGAAAGCGATGTGTCTGACAGGCCTGGTCGTGGCCCTCGTGGTGATCGCTGCGCACGCACAGCTTCCAGCGACGTTCAGTGTGTCGGACCAGTGGGCCCAGTTGCCTGCCGGAACGGAGTGGGGGCCGATATCGGCCATAACATCGGACGCCAAGGGCTCGGTCGTCGTGCTGAGGCGGACATTTCCTTCAGTGTTCCTGTTCACCACGGACGGTGAGTTCGTGAAGTCATGGGGAAGCGAGGGCCTCTTCAACGGCAGCGGCGCACACGGCGTCCGCGTCGATCGCGACGGCTTTCTGTGGGCGACCGATACGTTGTTCAACGTCATTTACAAGATGACGATGGACGGCACGGTCGTTCTGCAGGTCGGGAAAAGAGGTGTCACCGGCGGCAACGACTCACGCGACGCTTTCGATCGCCCGGCGGATGTCGTGGTCGCGGCCAACGGCGATTTCTTTGTCGCGGATGGCTATGGCAACTCGCGCGTCGTCAAGTTCTCGAAGGACGGACGGTTCATCAAGATTATCGGGGGCGAGAAAGGTATCAAGCCAGGACAGTTCGATCTGGTGCATTCAATCGTGATCGACTCGAAAGGACGATTGCTGGTCGGCGACCGGACGAATGCCCGGGTCCAGATCTTCGACCAGGACGGCAAGTTTATCGAACAGTGGATCGGCCTCGGGCAGCCCTACGGCCTTTACATCACGAGCGACGACATCCTCTACGTCGGCGATGCCGCGGGAGGCACCATCACGATTGCGAAGGACGGCAAGCCGCTCGACGTGATTCGCGATCTGGGCCGCCCGCACTGGGTCACCGTGGATGCCACGGGCGCCATTTACATGACTGACGTGCGCGGGTTCGTAAAGAAAATCGTTCGCGCCGGCAGCGTCGGCCGGTAGGTCGTTAGTCGGTGTGG
>JACCSI010000163.1 GCA_013813075.1 Acidobacteriota bacterium
CCTCGATGCCGTCGAGCGTGCCGCAGTCGCGGTCGGACACGATCACGTCCTGGGCGACGTCGACCAGACGACGGGTGAGGTAGCCCGAATCCGCGGTCTTGAGCGCGGTATCGGCCAGACCCTTGCGTGCGCCGTGGGTCGAGATGAAGTACTCGAGCACCGACAGGCCTTCGCGGAAGTTGGCCTTAATCGGCGTCTCGATAATCTCGCCCGACGGCTTCGCCATCAGGCCGCGCATACCCGCCAGCTGGCGAATCTGCTGCTTCGAGCCTCGCGCGCCCGAGTCCGCCATGATGTAAACCGGGTTGAACTTGCCTTCCTGGTCGCGGCGCTCCATCTCCTTGAACATCGCGTCGGCGATCTTCTCGGTGACGTCGGACCACACCGCAATGACCTTGTTGTAGCGCTCGCCGTTGGTAATCGCGCCTTCGAGGTACTGCTGTTCGACCTTGATGACTTCGTCGCGGGCATTGGCCGACAACTGGCCCTTGCTTTCCGGAATGATCAGGTCTTCGATACCAATCGACATGCCCGATTTCGTGGCATAGGTGAAACCCATGTTCTTCAGGGCGTCGAGCATTTCGACCGTTGTCTGCAGGCCGCGATCGAGGTAGCAGCGCTGCACCAGCTGCTGCAGGCCCTTCTTCTTCAGCATCCCGTTGACATACGGGAAGCCTTTCGGCAATGCCGAGTTGAAGATGACGCGGCCGACCGTCGTATTGATGATGCGATTCTCGACACGCTGCACGTCGGTGTGCAACACGTCCTGATCGTCACGCGCGACCGTCAGGTCCTGCAGTTCGCCGGTATAACGCAAACGAATCGGCGTGAGGGTTTCGAGTGCTCCCGCCTCGAGAGCCAGGACCACGTCGTCAAGTCCGGCAAAGGCGCGCCCTTCGCCCTTGGCGCCGGGCTTGGCTTTGGTCAGGTAATAGCAGCCCAGCACGATGTCCTGCGACGGCACCGCAACTGGTGCGCCGTTGGCCGGTGACAGGATGTTGCGCGACGACATCATCAGCTCGGTGGCTTCGATCTGTGCTTCCGGTGACAGCGGAATGTGGACCGCCATCTGGTCGCCGTCGAAGTCGGCATTGAATGCCGTGCACACCAGCGGATGGATACGAATCGCCTTGCCCTCGACCAGCACCGGCTCGAACGCCTGGATGCCGAGTCGATGGAGCGTGGGCGCGCGGTTGAGAAGCACCGGATGCTCGCGGATGACCTCCTCGAGCACGTCCCAGACTTCAGCAACCTGTTTCTCGACCATCTCTTTCGCTTGCTTGATGGTCGCGACCAGGCCCCGTTCTTCGAGCTTGTTGTAGATGAACGGCTTGAACAGTTCGAGCGCCATCTTCTTGGGCAGCCCGCACTGGTTCAATTTCAGTTCCGGGCCGACGACGATGACCGACCGGCCGGAGTAGTCAACGCGCTTGCCGAGCAGGTTCTGACGGAAGCGGCCCTGCTTGCCCTTGAGTGTGTCGGACAGCGACTTGAGCGGCCGGTTGTTGGCGCCGCGCAGCACACGTCCGCGGCGGCCATTGTCGAACAACGCGTCGACAGCCTCCTGCAGCATGCGCTTTTCATTGCGGATGATGACGTCGGGCGCCTTGAGTTCCATCAGCTTCTTCAACCGGTTGTTGCGGTTGATGACGCGGCGGTACAGATCGTTGAGGTCCGACGTGGCGAAGCGGCCACCGTCGAGCGGCACCAGCGGGCGCAGCTCGGGCGGAATCACCGGAATGACATCGAGAATCATCCATTCCGGCCGGTTGTTCGAGCGGCGGAACGAGTCGACGACTTTCAGGCGCTTGGCGAACTTCAGCTTCTTCTGTGCCGAGGTTTCGGTGCGCATCTTGATGCGCAGCTCCTCGGCCAGCTTCTCGACGTTTTCGCGCTTGAGCAGCTCCTTGATCGCCTCGGCGCCCATCTGCGCCTTGAACTTCGTGTAGCCGTACTCTTCGCGCGCCTTGCGATACTGCTCCTCCGACAGCAGCTGCTTGAACTTCAGTTCGGTGTCGCCAGGTTCGCTGACGACATACGCCTCGAAGTACAGGACGCGTTCCAGATCGCGCAACGAGATGTCGAGCAGGTGGCCAATGCGACTCGGCAACCCCTTGAAGAACCACACGTGACTGACCGGGGTGGCCAGCTTGATGTGGCCCAGGCGCTCGCGCCGGACTTTGGCCTGCGTCACCTCGACGCCGCACTTGTCGCAAATGACGCCGCGGTGTTTCATGCGCTTGTACTTGCCGCAGAGACACTCCCAGTCGGTGATGGGCCCGAAAATCTTTGCGCAGAACAAGCCGTCGCGTTCCGGCTTGAAGGTGCGGTAATTGATCGTCTCCGGCTTGGTCACCTCGCCGAACGACCACTGCTCGATCTTCTCCGGCGACGCGAGACTGATGCGGATAGCGTCGAAGTCAGCCCTGAGGGCGGTCTTGCTATCGGTGAAGCTTGGTCTCATCTATCAGCCCTCCAGCACCGGTTCGGCTGTTTCCTCAGCGAGCGGCGTCAACTGTGGCGGACGCTTGGTCGAGATCAACTCGACGTCCAGACAGAGCGACTGCAACTCGCGGATCAGCACGTTGAACGATTCAGGCAGGCCTGGCGTAAAGCTGGCGTCACCCTTCACGATCGATTCGTAAATCTTGGCGCGGCCCGTCACGTCGTCGGACTTTGCCGTCAGGAGCTCCTGCAGGATATGTGCGGCGCCATACGCCTCGAGCGCCCACACTTCCATCTCGCCGAACCGCTGGCCGCCGAACTGCGCCTTGCCGCCGAGTGGCTGCTGCGTAATCAGCGAGTACGGTCCGATCGACCGCGCGTGGATCTTGTCGTCGACCAGGTGCGACAGCTTGAGCATGTAGATGTAGCCGACGGTCACATCCTGCTCGAACGGTTCGCCGGTCATGCCGTCGAAGAGCCGGGTTTTTCCGCTGCTCGGCAACGCGGCGCTCTCGAGCCAGCCCTTGATTTCGGCCTCCCGCGCCCCGTCGAAGACCGGCGTCGCGAAGTACAGACCCAGCGCATGGGCCGCCCAGCCCAGGTGCGTTTCCAGAATCTGGCCGACGTTCATGCGCGATGGCACACCGAGCGGGTTGAGCACGATCTCAACCGGGGTGCCGTCGGGCAGATACGGCATGTCCTCCTCGGGGAGGATGCGCGCGATGACGCCTTTGTTACCGTGACGGCCGGCCATCTTGTCGCCGACCGACAACTTGCGCTTCATCGCCACGTAGGCCTTGACCAGCTTGATCACGCCCGGCGGCAGTTCGTCGCCGCGGCGGATCTTTTCTTTCTTCTCCTCGAACAGCTGCTTGATGACTTCGACCTGGCGCTCCGTGCGCTCTTCGAGCGCGCGCAGATCCGGTTCCAGTCCGGTGTCCTCGGTTTGCACCTTCGACCGTACCAGCACGGTGAACGGAATGTCGTGCATCACCTCGGGCGTCAGCGGCGTGCCCTTTTTCAGGAGCCGCTCACGGCCGAATTCATCGAACAGATCCGACCGCAGCTCGGCGCCGAGCAGCATGTGGATGACACGCTTCTTGGTTTCGTCATGGAGAATGCGAACCTCGTCCTGCAGGTTCTTCTCCATCAGGTCGAGCTCTTCCTGCTCGATCGCCTTGGCGCGGTCGTCCTTCTCGATGCCCTTACGCGAGAAAATCTTGACGCCGACGATGATGCCTTCGATGCCTGGCGGGCAAATCAGTGAGGCGTCGCGCACATCGCCGGCCTTCTCGCCGAAAATGGCGCGCAGCAGCTTCTCTTCGGGAGTGAGCTGCGTTTCACCCTTCGGTGTCACCTTGCCCACGAGAATGTCGCCCGGCTTGACATAAGCGCCGATGCGGATGATGCCGCTGTCATCGAGGTCGCGCAGGTAGCCTTCCGACACGTTCGGAATGTCCCGCGTAATTTCCTCGGGACCGAGCTTGGTATCGCGGGCTTCGATCTCGAACTCTTCGATGTGGATGGAGGTGTAGTAATCCTCCTTCACCATTTTCTCGCTGACGAGAATGGCGTCCTCGAAGTTGTAGCCACGCCACGGCATGAACGCGACGAGCACGTTGCGGCCGAGCGCGAGCTCACCCATCTCGGTGCACGGTCCGTCGGCCAGCACCTGGCCCTTTTGCACCTTCTGACCGACGCCGACAATCGGCTTCTGGTTGATGCAGGTGTTCTGGTTCGACCGCTTGAACTTGGTCATGGGGTAGATGTCCGCGCCCATTTCCTTGCTTGCGGCTTCTTCAGCGCTCTCGACGCGCACGACGATACGCTGTGAATCGACATAGTCGACGGTACCAGTGCGGCGTGCCACGGCCACCGCGCCCGAGTCGCGGGCGGTGATGTACTCCATGCCGGTGCCGACATAGGGCGCCTGCGCACGCAGCAGCGGCACGGCCTGCCGCTGCATGTTCGACCCCATCAGCGCGCGGTTCGCATCGTCGTTTTCGAGGAACGGGACGAGCGAGGCGGCAACCGAGACCAACTGCTTCGGCGAGACGTCGATAAACTGCACCTGGTCGCGCGGCGAGAGAATGAAGTTGCCGGTCTGCCGCGCGTTGACCCGCTCGGCGACGAGGCGGCCCTTTTCATCGAGCTCCACGTTGGCCTGGGCGATGATGTACTGATCCTCTTCCCATGCCGACAAGTAGAAGCAGAACGGCTCGAATTCAACGCCCTTCTTCTTCGACCGTCCGTCATGGCCGACGAGCTCGTCAGCTTCGACGACGTCGCCAACCTTGTATTTCGGGTTGCCGCCGGCATTGTGCACCTGCACGAAGTCGAGCACGTGGCCGGCCTTCACTTTGCGGTACGGCGACTCGATGAACCCGAACTCGTTAATCCGCGCGTAGCAACTGAGCGAGCTGATGAGACCGATGTTCGGTCCTTCAGGCGTTTCAATCGGGCAGATTCGCCCATAGTGGGTCGGGTGGACGTCGCGGACTTCGAAGCCCGCACGCTCACGCGACAGCCCGCCCGGCCCCAGGGCCGACAGACGCCGCTTGTGCGTCACTTCCGACAGCGGATTGGTCTGGTCCATGAACTGCGACAACTGTGACGACCCGAAGAACTCACGAATCGCCGCCATCACCGGCTTGGCGTTGATCAGGTCGTGCGGCATGGCCGTCGCCATTTCCTGATACACCGACATCTTTTCCTTGATCGCGCGCTCCATCCGGACCAGCCCGATACGGAACTGGTTTTCGAGAAGCTCGCCCACCGATCGGACGCGACGGTTGCCGAGGTGATCGATGTCGTCGACGTTCGCCGGATTCTTCCGAAGCTTGAGCAGGTAGCCAATCACTTCGTAAAAGTCCTGCGGATGTAAAATCTTCTCGTCGAGCGGCGTGCTCAGTCCAAGTTTCGTGTTCAGCTTGAGTCGTCCAACCCGTGAGAAGTCGTACTTCTGCGGGTTGAAGAACATGTTTTCGAACAGCGACCGCGAGCTGTCGAGCGTCGGCGGATCGCCAGGCCGCAGCCGGCGGTAGATTTCAATCAGCGCCTCTTCGTGGGTGCGGATCGCATCCTTCTTCAACGTCTGCGACAGAATCGGCCCCACTTCGTCCCGCTCGGGGAAGAACAGCTCGATCTTGTCGACGCTCTTTTCCTGGGCGTCCAGGATGGCCCGCTCGGTCAGTTCCTCGTTGGCTTCGAGCAGCACTTCGCCCGTCGCCGGGTCGACGATGTCGGAGGCGGTAAACGCATTCTCCAGCGCCTCGTCGGTGACTTCGACGCCTTCGATCCCGGCCTTGCGCAGCCCGTCGATGTGGGCCTTGCTGATCTTGCGGCCGGCGAGTAGAGACACGTCGCCGGTCTTGACGTCGGTCTTGGCACGCAGGCCAATCAAGCTGTCGTTGACCGCCCACAGACGCTTGTCGCCCTTGAAGAAGATGCGATCGACGGAATGGAAGGTGCGGATGATTTCATCGGCGCCACGCAGCCCGAGGGCGCGCAGAAACACCGTGGCGAGAAACTTGCGCTTGCGATCGATGCGCACGTACAGCAGGTTCTTCTGGTCGTACTCGAACTCGACCCAGGATCCGCGATACGGAATGATCTGCGCGATGAATAGCGTCTTGTCTTCGGAGTGGAAGAAGGCTCCCGGCGACCGATGGAGCTGCGAGACGATGACGCGCTCCGTGCCGTTGATGATGAACGTGCCGTTGTCCGTCATCAAGGGAATGTCACCGAAATAGACTTCCTGCTCCTTGATGTCACGGATGGTCTTGACCCCAGTTTCGGGGTCCTTGTTCCAGACGACCAGACGAATGGTGACCTTGAGCGGCACCGCGTAGGTCATGCCCCGTTCCTGGCATTCGTCGACGTCGTACTTGAGCTTGAGGGCGACAGTGTGGCCGCAGATGTCACAGAC
>JACCSI010000034.1 GCA_013813075.1 Acidobacteriota bacterium
AGGTTGCCGCGATCATGTCGCGGTCGGCGCGCCGCTTTGTCGGCGAGGTGACCTTCGAGGCGATTACACGGCGCCGCGTCATCACCGACCAGTACGCCGCCGGCGCAAACGCCGACATCGAACACATCTCCCTCGCCACCGACATAGCGCTGCTCCTCGTCGCCCCTGCGACCGCGAACATCATCGGCAAGTTCGCCAGCGGCATCGCCGACGACTTCCTGAGCTCGCTCTATCTCGCGACACGCGCCCCGGTGGTGATGGCTCCGGCGATGAATACCAACATGCTGGAACATGAGGCCGTCCGCAGGAATCTGGCAACGCTCGCCTCGCGAGGCGTGCGGTTCGTCGAGCCGGGGGCGGGCTACCTCGCGTGCGGTTGGATAGGCAGGGGACGGCTCGCCGAGCCGGACGAGATCGTCGAGGCCGCGCACCGGATGCTGCAGCCGGCCGGCACGCTCCCGGGTAAGCTCGTGGTGGTCTCGGCCGGGCCGACCTACGAGGACATCGACGACGTCCGGTATCTCGGGAACCGTTCGAGCGGCAAGATGGGCTACGCCATCGCGGCAGAGGCGACGCGGCGCGGCGCGAGGGTGACACTCGTTTCGGGTCCCACCAGGCTTGATGCTCCGCGGACGGACCAGATCATCCAAGTGAGAAGTGCTGCCGAGATGCACCAGGCGGTGATGCGCCAGGCCACGTCTGCCGACGTGGTGGTCATGGCGGCGGCAGTGGCCGATTACACGCCAGTGTCGCGGGACCTGCAGAAGATCGCCAAAGCCGACGGCCCGGTCGTGCTGACCCTCGAGCGCACCCGCGACATCTTAGGCGACCTGGGAGAACTGCCCTCGCGTCGAGAGGATCGGCCGGTCCTCATCGGCTTTGCCGCCGAAACCCATGATGTCGCTGCGCACGCGCGTCAAAAGCTCGATCGAAAAAAGGTCGATCTGATTGTCGCCAACGATGTGTCGCAGCCGGGGGTGGGATTCGATAGCGACACCAATGCCGTCACCTTCGTCTCTCGAGAAGGCGTGGAGGACATTGCGCTGCAGACGAAGTCCGCGGTCGCGTCGCGCATCCTCGATCGCGTCGAAATGTTTCTCCAGAAACCGCAGAGAACGGCGACGTAATGGGACGTCAGCCAGTGCGCCTGCCTGGGCTCGCGGTGTGCTCTGTCTCTTCTGCGCATTGTGTTCTAGTTTCCGCAATCGCTGCATCCTCCGCAGCCGCCTAATCCTGTGGACTCACAGTTCGCTGATCACCTGAAGTTTTTTGCCGACCTTGGCGTCACTGGCGTCAGCCGCGATCGCGCCTGGTGGTCCCGAGTGGCTGTCACCCCACTTTCGTCCCCGGAGGCGACCGAGGCGACCTCCGTCCCCACGTCCACAGCGGTCCCCGCGGCAACCGCTGTCCCCGCAGCCAGCGACAGCACGCAAATACTGATGATGCTGAAGGACGAGATCGGTCCAGCGTGCATGCGCTGCAAGTTGCATGCGCTGGGACGCAAACAAGTGGTCTTCGGCGTCGGCAATCCGAATGCCAATCTGATGTTTGTGGGCGAGGCCCCGGGCGCCGACGAAGACGAGCAAGGGGAGCCGTTCGTCGGCCGCGCCGGACAGTTGCTCACGAAGATCATCGAAGCCATTGGGCTCAAGCGCCATGACGTCTATATCGCCAACATCATCAAGTGCCGTCCGCCTGGCAACCGCAACCCCGAGCCCGACGAAGTGGAACGATGCGAACCGTTCCTGTTCCGCCAGGTCGCGTCGGTACAACCCAAAGTGATCATCGCGCTCGGCAAATTCGCGGCCCAGTCGTTGCTGAAGACCGCGGATCCGATTACGCGGCTGCGCGGTCGTCGCTTCAATTATCGCGGTTCGACGCTGATTGCGACCTTCCACCCCGCGTATCTGCTGCGCAACCCGTCGGCGAAACGCGACGTGTGGGACGACATGAAAAAGGCGCGGGCGATTCTGCAAGGGCACGAGTAGGCCCGGGTGGCCTCGAGGCTGATCTCGGTGGCGGTGCCCGTGCCCGCCCTCGACCTGCTCACCTACACGGTTCCGGAGACGCACGCAGTGCCGGCAACCGGCGCCCGCGTGATCGTACCGCTTGGTCGACGCACGCTGACCGGGGTGGTCATTGGCGAAGCGAGCCGACCTGAGGGGGCCTTTGAGCTGCGCGACATCGTCGGCGTGCTTGACGATGCCGCGTTCATCCCTGCGGATGTCCTCCAGTTGACCGAGTGGGTGGCCGACTACTACTTGTCGGGGCGCGGCGCCACGCTCGCCGCCGCCATGCCACCGCACGCGCTCACGGCGCGCGTTGAGGCGTTTCGCACCGTACGCACCGCGGCGTTGACCGCGCAGGGTCACGAACTCGCCGCACGGCCCGACGCGTTGAGCCCACGCCAGCGCGAAGCCGTGTTGTTGCTGCGCGCCACGCCCGATGGCCTTGCCGTGCCACACCTCGCCACCCGCGGCGTCTCGGCCGCCGTCCTCGGTCGGTTGAAGACGCTGGGACTGGTGGCCATCCGCCGCGAACGCGTCAACCGCGATCCGTTTGCGCCAGGCGGGACGTCGTTACCCGATCGTCCAGATACACTCGGTCGCGTTCTGAGCGATGAGCAGCAGGCCGCGCTGGAACGGCTGCGCGCGTTAGCCGCGGCGGAGACGTTTCGCGTCGCGTTGCTCCACGGTGTGACCGGAAGCGGCAAAACAGAAGTCTATTTGCATCTCGCCGATGCGGTCCGGCGGTCGGGACGCGGCGTCCTGCTGCTGGTCCCCGAGATAGCGCTGACGCCCGCGGTGGCCGCGGTCTTTCGCGCGCGGTTTGGCGAAGGCGTCGCGATTCAGCACAGCGGGCTGTCAGATGGCGAACGCCACGACCAGTGGCATCGCATTCGCGGTGGCGACGTCGACGTCGTCATCGGCACGCGGTCCGCGATCTTCGCGCCGCTCGCTCGCCCGGGCCTCATCATTATTGACGAAGAGCACGACACTTCATATAAGCAGGAAGAGACACCGCGCTATCACGGACGGGACGTCGCGGTGATGCGCGGGAAGTTTGCCCAAGCGCTGGTGGTGCTGGGATCGGCAACGCCGGCAATGGAGTCGTTCTATAACGCCCAGCAGAAGCGCTACGACCTCATCACGCTATCGCGCCGCGTGCTCGACCGCCCTCTCGCAACAGTGAGTGTGGTCAATATGCGCGAGGAGTTTGCCGCGGACGGGCCGGACGTGATCCTGTCCCGTGCCTTGCGCGAGCAAACTCAGGCTCGACTCGACAAACAGGAACAGGTGCTGGTGCTGCTCAACCGCCGCGGCTATGCCACCGCGGTGTTCTGCCGCCAATGTGGCGGGACGATGGAGTGTCCGAATTGCAGTGTGTCGCTGACGGTGCACACCAGCCACCGCGATTGGCGCGCGCGCTGCCACTATTGCAATTACTCGCGCGTGGTGCCGAAAACGTGCACGACGTGTGCGGCGCCTTACCTGGAGCATGTCGGTTTCGGGACTGAACGGGTCGAAGCCGAGATTCACAAATTGTTTCCGCGGGCGCGTGTCGGTCGCGTCGACCGCGACACCGTCCGCAGGCGAGGCAGTCTTGCGAGTGTGCTCGATCGATTCGCGAAGCGCGAACTCGACGTTCTGGTGGGCACGCAGATGATTGCCAAGGGCCACGATTTTCCGCAGGTGACGCTGGTCGGTGTCATTTCCGCGGACGTTGGCCTCGGCATGGCGGATTTTCGCGCGGCGGAGCGCACGTTCCAACTGCTGACGCAGGTTGCGGGTCGGGCCGGCCGAGGCACGCAGCCTGGCGAGGCAATCATTCAAACGCTGTTCCCCACCCACTACAGCATCCGGTTGGCGACGTCGCAGAACTACCCGGCCTTTTTCGACAAGGAACTCGAGTTCCGTCGCGCCATGCGGTATCCGCCCGTCATGGCCATGGTGAATGTCGTCGTGCGCGGCAAAACCTACGATGCGGCGATGGACGCCGCCGCCGACTTGGCGCGTCGCACGAACGAGCGTTCGGCCGGGGGGTTTGTCATCCTTGGCCCCGCACCGGCACCGCTGACGAGGCTACGCGGCGAGCATCGCGCCCAGTTTTTCTTGAAAGGAACATCGCGCGCGGCGATGCGAACGGCGTTACGCCAGGCGCTGACGACGCTGCCCGAGCTCGCGCGACGCACCTCGGTGGACGTGGACCCGTTGAGTGTCTTGTAAGACTCGCTCGCGGCCGGCGCCACGGCCGCGGTCCTGGCTACTGACCTGTCACGAACGGTTCGATGGGTGCGGGCGTAAAGCACACGATGAGCATGATGAGAGCAATCAGCGCCAGGAGCAGCCGCCGCTGGTCCATCGGGATGTCGTCGTCCAGTGTCGGCGGGTGACGTGGGCCGACGATGACCAGCATGACGACCATCAGGACTGCCCAGACGATCCAGCTGCTCGACACGAACGTCAGTCCGACCGCAACGCAGACCATGGCCAGCGTGATCAACGTAGAACGACGTCCAAGCACCGCGTAGGCGATATGGCCGCCATCGAGTTGACCGATGGGGAACAGGTTCAGCGCCGTCGCCAGCAATCCAAACCACGACGCAAACGCCATCGGGTGCATATTGAGGGACATGCCGTCTGGGATGTCACCCCAAACGAGCCATGCGACCGCACGGAAGAGCAGCGGTTCCCCCAACTCAATCCCGACGAGCGACTCGGGCAGCCGTTCCACCTTGGAGATCGCGAGTCCGAGAAACAAGGCCGGCACGGCGATTAAGAATCCAGCAATTGGCCCGGCGATACCGATATCGAACAGCGCGATTTTCGACGGCATGCGTTCGCGGATGCGGATGAACGCGCCCAGCGTGCCAGTCAGGGGCAGCGGCGCCGGCAGGAAGAAGGGCAGCGATGCGTCGACGCGGTAATACCGACAGGCGAGGTAGTGCCCCATCTCGTGGCAGCCCAGAATCGCCAGAATCGTGGCGCTGTACCAAAGGCCACGCAGATAGAAAATTGGGTCGCCGAAGTTCGGCAGAACGACGGCGTCGGCGCCAAAGCCCCGGACGAAACCATAGTAATGGTGCGCGCCAACGGACGTCGTTGAGGCGATGGTGAGAATGAACAGGACGACGTGTACCCACACGCGATCGCGGGGCGGCAGAGGTTGTGGGACGTCAGGAGGCTGGATGTCGCCGGGCTGAAATGGCGGCACTGCCCGGTCAAGCGGCTCGTCCACGTTATCCGATGTTCTGAAGCTCTTTGCCAGGCTTGAAACGGATGGTCCGCCCCGGGGGGATGCGGACCTCTTTGCCTGTGCGGGGGTTGCGACCGATGCCGCGCTTGCGCGGTTTCACCTGGAAGACACCGAAGCCTCTGAGCTCGATCCGTTCGCCACGCTGCATCGAATGCCGCATCGCTTCGAACACGGCGTCTACGGCCAGCTCGGCCTTGACCTTCGTGATCTCGGCCACGCGCGATACTTCGTTAACGATATCGACCTTGATCATGGGCTTGGGCAACCGCTCTTAGCGCCTAACTATCTTATTTGGAGTCACTTACGGTGTCAAACGGATAAGTCTATATGTGACGCGCAGTTATCGGCCCGGCGGCGGGTTGACGACATCGTCTGGCGAGTAACGGATGGCGAGTCCGCGAGCCACAAGCCCTTGAGAATGTGTAAGATAGGGCGTTATACCCTGTGGCCACCAAGCGGCAACCTTCCGTCGTGCTCGTCGGCCGTCCCAATGTCGGCAAGTCCACGCTCTTCAACCGGCTGACCGGCACACGCCGGGCGATTG
>JACCSI010000208.1 GCA_013813075.1 Acidobacteriota bacterium
TCGGATCGTCTTTCTCCTTTGGAGCTGCGAGGGTCTCTCGACGCGGCAGATCAGCGCCGTGGTCGAAGCGGAGGAACCGCACGTCCGCGCCCGGTTGCAGCGAGCCACGATGGCGATCGTCACGCAGCTGGGCGAAGTCGCACCCGGCTGGATCGCGGAACCGGCGGCCGCGGCGACCGTCTAACCGTCGCCGTGATCACGGCGTCTTTCCAGATTGCTCCGTATCGACACCCCGAAGAAACTCCACGACGTTGCTTCGCGCGATTTGGTCGGCGATATAGAACGGGTGAGGCGCCGACGCGCCCCGCTGCGGGTCGAGCAGCGCGTCGAGCCCGTTGACCGACGCGTCGTGCAGGAACACTTGCTTACGGGCCAGGTCCAGCAGAAGCGGCATCGCGTTCCCGCGCTTCTCGCCGCGGTCGCTCGCGTCAATGACGATCATCTTGTCGTCGAACGTGCCGGCGGAGTTCTGGACGGGCGTCATCGGCGGCTGGCGCTCTCCGAGCACCATGGGCTTGTAGTCCGGCACGATCGTCTTCATATCGACTAGCATGGTCGGCACGAACTTGCTCTGATCCACGTTGTGGCAGCTCGTACAGTTCGTGCGGAACGTCGCTCGCCCGGCGGCGAACGTCTTGGCGTCGACCTTCGCTCCCTTCGGAGCCGGCAGACTGTCGAGATACGCGTTCATGTCGAAGAGCTTCTGGTTGTCGACGCGCAGTCCGACCGGACTGGCGGGGTCGCCGACGTTCCCCACTTTCGTCGCCTTCACGAACGGGTAGCCCTTCACGCCCGTCTCGTCGAGGATCTGCTGATACGCGTTGGCCATTGCTTCGCCCGCTTTGCCGGCCCGGAGTTTGAGGAACTGCCGGCCCTCGGGGGTGACGAGCGTGGTCGGATCCAGGTTGGTGGTGTACGAGCCGTTGCCGATGCCGTCCAGCAGCGCGTGCTCGCCTGCCGAACCGTACGGGCCGGCCAGGTCCTGGCGGAACAGCGGCTGGTTGGTGACCGGGTTGCCGTGGCCGTCCTGCGTCTCGTCGAACGTCCCGACGGGATAGAACGCGGGGTTCTCCAGATATGCGTCGACTTCGGCTTCCGTGGATTTCGCCGTGAGCCCTTTGGGCGCGCGGCCGATGGTCTTGCCCTCGTGCTCGATCTGAAGGTTGGGGAACAGGGCGCGCGAGTTGTCCGCCGTCGCAAACAGCTTGCCCATGTTCAGCACCAGCGCGGCCGGGCCGTCGATGCGCTTGCCGATCGAGCCCTTGCCGGGCATGTCGAACACGGACTTGTCCGAGATCGTGTGGCAGATCGCGCAGGAGACACCGACCTTGTCGCCGGCAGCGATGCTGATTTTTCCGTCGCCGTTGCTGTCCTTGGGGATCATGCCGACGACGGCGTTGGCCTCGATGAGCTTCACGGTCGTCTTGACGTCGTTCAACATCGGCGCCTGTTGGGGCGACAGGTCCGTCTTAAGTTCCTTCGCCATCGCGGCGCGCATATCGGGGGGAACGGCGTCGATGTCGACGATGAGCCCCGCCTCCAGCGCCTGGAGCGGCGTGACCTTCTTGTCCTCGATGCCCTTGGGCATGCGCGCCGCATCCGTCCAGAATCCTTCGTTGCCAAAGGTCTCAAACCGAAAGACCTCTTTGCCCGCTGCGGCGTTCCCCGTTTTGTGCGGCGTGGGCTGCACCTGATTCGGCGGGCCGTCGGACCGTTTGCCGTTCGCCGCCTGTCGTCGGTCTTGCGACATCATGCAGGAGGCCAGAGTCACGATGAACACGGCGGCAATTGCCGCAGACAGCGCGTTGCAAAACGAGGCACGCATCATGACCTCCCGCGGGTTTGTCAGAGAAGTGATTGGACAACTCGGAAACGGACTCGCCACCTGCAGTCTTTGCGCGCGGACATCAGGCAACGTTCGCGGCAAGAGCGCAGGCAGCGAGTCCCGCTGCTCGACATCTTTTGGAACTAGCGCTTGCTGCCTTCCTTCGCCGCCTTGTCCTTCATCATCATTGCTTTCATTTCCGGGTCTTCCATCATCATCATCATCTTCATCTTCATCATGACCTTCTTCATCATCTCCGGGTCATTCATCATGTCCTGCTTCATCTTCATCAT
>JACCSI010000279.1 GCA_013813075.1 Acidobacteriota bacterium
GTGGTGACGACGCCAACCGCGTCGGGCAAGACGCTCTGCTACAACCTGCCGGTCCTCGACGCCGTGCTGCGCAATCCCGCGTCGCGTGCGTTGTATCTGTTTCCGACCAAAGCCCTCGCGCAGGACCAGATGGCGGAGCTGCACGAACTGATCGGCGAGATCGGTGACGTTGCCGACGGTCCGATCGGCGTGCATACCTACGACGGTGACACGCCGGCAGACGCACGCCGCACGATTCGGACGCGAGCCCATGTCGTGCTCAGCAACCCGGACATGTTGCACTCCGGCATCCTGCCGCATCACCCGCGCTGGGCCAAGCTGTTCGAGAATCTCCGCTACATCGTCGTGGACGAACTGCACGCCTACCGTGGGGTCTTCGGCAGTCATCTCTGTAATGTGCTGCGCCGGATGCGGCGGATTGCGAAGCACTACGGCGCCGACCCACAGATTATCTGTTCGTCAGCCACTATCGCCAATCCACGCGAGCTGGCCGAGCGGCTTGCAGAGCAGCCGTTCGAGCTGGTGTCAGAAAGCGGCGCGCCCCGGGGTGAGAAGTTTTTCGTCTTCATGAATCCTCCGGTCGTCAACCGCGAGCTGGGTATCCGACGGTCATATCTCGCCGAGACGCGACGGGTGGCAGGGGAGTTCCTTCGGCGCAATCTTCAGGTCATCGTCTTTGCGCAAAGCCGCCTCTCGACGGAGATCTTGACAACGTACCTCAAGGAAGACTTCGAGGACGTGCCGGGCATGCCCGAGAGAATCCGCGGCTATCGCGGCGGCTATCTCCCGATGCGACGACGCGAAATCGAGCGTGGCCTGCGCGAGGGACTCGTCAAGGGCGTGATCTCGACGAACGCGCTCGAACTCGGTATCGACATTGGCGCCCTTGATGTCGCGGTGTTGTCTGGTTATCCGGGGACGATTGCCTCGACATGGCAGCGCGCGGGACGGGCCGGGCGGCGGGCCGCCCGCTCGGCGTCGGTGCTGGTCGGCTCCAGTGCTCCAGTCGACCAGTTCGTATTGCGACACCCGTCGTATTTCTTCGACGCGTCTCCCGAGCACGCGCTCATCAATCCCGACAACCTCCACATACTCGTCGAGCATGTGAAATGCGCCGCGTTCGAGCTGCCGTTTACGACCGAAGATGGATTCGGAACCGTCAACGTGCAGGATGTTCTTGCCGTCCTGCAGGAGGCGGGTCTGGTGCACCTCGCCGGCGCGATCGAGCGCAAGAGCGGTGCATCGTCAGATGCGCCTGAACTGACGGATTCGCCCGCACCGTCACAATGGCACTGGACCAACGAGTCCTATCCGGCGGATGCCGTCAGCCTGCGGTCGATCTCGTCGGACAACTTCGTCGTCGTCGATCAGACCCATGCGTCGCGGGTGATTGCGGAGACCGACTTCAACAGCGGTCCGCCAATGCTCCATCCGAAAGCCATCTACATCCTCGAAGGCCGCTTGTTTCAGGTGGAGAAACTCGATTTCGACGGCCGCAAGGCCTATGTGCGGGCAGTCGACTGCGACTACTACACCGACGCCATCACGCATACGAAGGTGACAATTCTCGACCGGTTTGCGGCGGACGCGGCCGTCATTGCGCACCACGGCGAAGTACATGTCGTCTCGCGGGTGGTCGGCTTCAAGAAAATCAAGTTCTACACCAACGAGAACGTCGGCTCAGGCGAGCTCGATCTGCCCGAGCAGCAGATGCACACCACTTCCTACTGGCTGGAGATCCCTCTCGCTATACTCGCCTCGCTGCCCTACGCGACCGACGATCGTCGCGACGGCATCTTTGGCTTGGCGTTTGCGATGAAGCACATCGCGTCATTGCTGCTGATGTGCGAGGGCCACGACATCGGCCTGTCAATCAACGCCGGTGACAACGATGACGGCGATACGCCACGGATCTTCATGTACGACGCGTATCCAGGTGGCATCGGGTTCAGCGAGCCGCTGTTCTCCATGCACGCGGAGTGGCTGACGCGGACACGGAGCCTCATCGCGGAATGTCCCTGCGACAATGGCTGCCCGAGTTGTGTCGGGCCTGTCGGCCAGACTGGGCCCCTGGCCAAGACCGTCGCGCTGCGCTTGCTCGAGCATCTTCTACACAAGACGCACGACCTGAATGTGCCTGCGCTGGACGTCGGTGCCGCGGTGACCGTCGGCGCAGATGACATGCCGTTTTAGTCATGGCCATCAGTCTTGGAGATCGGCTGCGGCAAGTCGTCAGCGGTACCGTGCCCCGCGTGGCGCCGGATACCGCTGTCAGTGACGAACGCACCGTCGGCGAACAGGACCCTGATGGCGCACGTTCGCTTCCGTCGGTTGGTCGCGCGGCCGGCGCTCGTCTCGACGGGGCACGAGTCGCCAACGTGCTGGCCGGTGAATGGGTTGAGTGCGCCGAGGGTGCCGTGCTCGTGGTCGATCGCTACTACGCGGCTGATCGCCTTCATGGTCACGCGCGGATCGGGGCGGTGGTGGGTATCCTCGAAGGTGGTCTTGATGCCCTAGGCGTGCTGGGCCGCGCCTGGCCCCATCCAGCGAACCCACAGCTACAGAACAAGACCCATCCGCAGGACACTCGGCATATAAAGGACGGCGATTCACAGGCGCCAAGGCATCCCCAGGAGTGGCCAATTGCACCCCTGCTGCGTCCGCCGAACGGCCAGAGCACCCAGAGACCTCGGCCGGTGCCGCTTCCCCGTCGCGAGCCGCGGCAGTACACACCGCAGTTGTGTTTTTTCGATCTGGAGACCACCGGACTTGCTGGCGGCGCAGGCACGCAGGCCTTTCTGGTCGGGTGCGCGGTCATCGAAGACGGCGGGATTCGTGTACGACAGTTCCTGTTGCCTGGCTTCGAGCACGAACGCGCGTTATTGTGCCTGGTTGGCGAGTGGCTCACGTCGCAGGGCACAATTGTCACGTTCAACGGCCGCTCGTTCGACCTGCCGTTGATCGAGACTCGTTATCTGCTGCATCGCCTGACATTTCCGTTCGGTGATATGCCGCACCTCGACATGCTGCACCCAGCCCGACGGCTGTGGAAGCAGCGGCCGACGATTACCGGACCAGCGCTCGACGACGACAGCTGCAAGCTTTCCGTGCTGGAGCGCCACCTGGCCGGGTATCACCGCGTTGGCGACGTGCCGGGGTTCGAAATTCCGTCGCGCTATTTCCGGTTTGTCCGGGACGGCGAGGCACGTCCACTCGAGGCGGTGCTCGAACACAATCGCATCGACCTCATCTCCCTGGCGCTCGTCACGGCAAAAGCCATCGCGTTGATTGATCAGGGGCCCGGGGCGACGGCGCACCCGCGCGAGGCGCTCGGCCTGGGGCGGTTGTACGAACGGTCTGGCGCAGCGGAAAATGCCGAAGCGTGTTTCGCCCAGGCGGCGTCACTCGCAGCGCGTGTTGGGCGTGAGCCGGACGTGCACGCGGAAGCGCT
Source organism: Acidobacteriota bacterium (assembly GCA_013813075.1). Classification (GTDB taxonomy): domain Bacteria; phylum Acidobacteriota; class Vicinamibacteria; order Vicinamibacterales; family UBA2999; genus JACCSI01. The sequence continues at coordinate 3,452 of JACCSI010000279.1, forward strand.
TCGGCAACTGGCCTTATGCCGGCGACGCGCCGGCCGCATGGCCGATGCGGCGGAGGCGTGGCAGCAGCTCGTCAGCGTGCCAAGCTGTCCGTCGATCTTGCGTCGAGAAGCGCGCGAGGCCCTGGCGATTCATCACGAGCATCGCTCGCGCGACCTGCAGTCAGCCCGGACCTTCGTGCTTGATGTGCTGGCAGAGGGCGCGGGATCACGCTTGCGCGAGCGCGCCGAGTATCGGTTGCAGCGCCTCGAGCGAAAGATGGCGGTACGTGAGCAGGGCGGCCTGATGGCCGCCCTTGAGGAGTAACGTGCGTGGCCAAATGCCGGACCTGCATTCGGCGATCAAGGTTTCTTCGCCGCCTTGGCTTTGCTGTCTTTTGCAGCCTTCGCAGCAGTCTTGCGCTGCTCGACGGTCTGCGCACCAAACTTCTTGGTGAAGCGGTCAACACGGCCCTCGATATCAAGCAGTTTCTGGCGACCCGTGAAGAACGGGTGGCACTGCGAGCAGATGTCGAGGTGCATGTCTTTCTGGGTCGATCGGGTCGTCCACGATGCTCCGCAGCCGCAGTGGACGGTGACCTCTTGGTACTGAGGGTGAATTCCTTCTCTCATGGCGTCTCCTATATGGCGGGATCCGGCGTCGCCTAGCGAAAGGAAAACGGCTTTCCTCCAGATGCCTCGGGGGCAATCTGCGCGCTTACCGGCCGAAAGTGCGAAACACCAGTATACCAAAGCCCTTCTACCGGGCCCCCTCAGCGCGTCCCAACACTAGAAGTGCGGCTGCTGCTGCGTCAGGCAATGCATCGCACCCAGACCCCAGATGAGGGCGCGACAGTCAACGCCGACGACGCGTCGTCTGGGAAGAACCTGTTGAAGAAGTTCGATCGCCTTGGCGTCGTTCCGCGCATCCCCGAACGTCGGGACGAGGAGCGCGCCGTTCACGAAATAGAAGTTCATGTAGGTTGCAGGCAGCCGCTGTTTTCTGTAGACGACGGGCCGCGGCATCGGCAGTTCCACGACCTCGAACGCGTGGCCGTCCTGGTCGCGTAGACGATCCAGCGTTCGGCGGTTCGCCTTGAGGACTTTGTAGTTGGCATCGCCCGGATCCCGTTCGATGCCGATCACAATCGTCCGCGCATCGACGAATCGCGCCAGGTCGTCGATGTGACCGTCGGTGTCGTCGCCGTCGATGCCTTCACCGAGCCAGATCACATGCTGCTGTCCGTAATAGTCCTTGAGATACTGCTCGATATCCCCCCTCGTCAGGTGCGGATTACGATTCTTGTTCAGCAGACACGACGTCGTCGTCATCACGGTGCCGGCGCCGTTGAAGTCCACGGCGCCGCCTTCCATGACAATGCCCGGGTAGAACACCGGCAGGGCGAGTGCTTGAGCGGCACGCGTGGGCACCGCATCGTCCGCATCGAACGGGGGATATTTCCCGCCCCAGGCGTTGTAGCCCCAGTCGACGATGGCGGCCTCGGTCTTTCCACGCCGCGTGCGTAACACGAAGGCTGGACCGTGGTCGCGGGTCCAGCATTCATTGGTGCGGATGTGATGAAACCGGATGCGGCGCGTCGGCACCTTGCGGTATGCCAGACGCGCGCGGACGATGTCTTCGTAGTCGATATTCGGGACGTTGAGGTAAACCGCTTCGAACTGCGCGATCGTTCGGATGACTTCGACGATGTTGTCGATGGCGTCCTGATAGCGTCCGGGAAATGAGATCCCTTCTGGTCGCGGCCAGCTGATCCAGGTCGCCCTATGGCGGGCCCACTCCGCAGGGAAGGAAAATCCCTGGTGAGCAGGAGTCCCCTTGAGAACACGAGTTCGTGGCGCCATGCCACGTCAGAGTATCGCGACTCCGAACGCCTTACAGTCCGATGAAGCGTTTGGTGAGATCGCCGTAGGCATCGACGCGGCGGTCGCGGAGAAACGGCCAATGTGTGCGGCTGAACTCGACACGCGCGAGATCGCAGTCGACCACGAGCACCTCTTCGCGATCGGCCGACGCGCGCGACATCACCGAACCGTCGGGAGCCGCCACGAATGACTGTCCCCAGAACTCGATGCCATCCGGGTGCACCGGTGCGTTGTCGAGACCATGCACCAGTTCGTGGCCTATGCGGTTGGGGGCACAGACGAAGCAGCCATTCGCCACGGCGTGGCTCCGTTGGATGAGCTCCCACGACTCGTGCTGCGCACGACCGTATTCAGCCTTCTCGGTCGGGTGCCACCCGATCGCTGTCGGATAAAACAGCAGCTCGGCGCCTTGCATTGCGGTCAACCGCGCGCCCTCGGGAAACCATTGGTCCCAGCAGATCAGCACACCGATCGTGGCGTAGCGGGTCTTCCACGCTTTGAATCCGGTGTCGCCGGGCGTGAAGTAGAACTTCTCGTAGTAGAGGGGATCGTCCGGGATGTGCATCTTGCGATACACCCCCAGCAGCGTCCCGTCGGCATCGATGACCGCCGCGGTGTTGTGGTACAGCCCGGCGGCGCGCCGTTCGAACAACGACGCGATGATCACGACATCGTGCTGCCGGGCGATGTTCTGAAAGGCTTCTGTTGAAGGACCCGGGATCGGCTCGGCAAGCTGGAAGAAGCGATGGTCTTCGGCCTGGCAAAAATACTTCGACCGAAACAGCTCCTGGGTGCAGATGATTTGGGCGCCGTCGCCAGCCGCCTGTTCGGCCAGCGCGAGCTGACGCGCCAGGTTGGCCTCGGCATCGTCGCCGCACGCCATTTGGGTGAGCGCCACGCGGACGGTGGACATCTCACAACGATACCAAAATACGGATGGCGGGGCTGACGCCCACGTCTCTCGGTCCCGGACTTACTTCTGCATCGCGGCGAGAAATTCGTTGTTCGACTTGGTCTTGTTCATCTTCGACAGCAGCAGTTCCATGGCTTCGACCGGCGACAGCGGCGTCAGGACCTTGCGTAGCACCCAGACGCGCTGAAGGTCTTCCTTGGCCATGAGCAGCTCCTCCTTGCGGGTGCCGCTCTTTTGAATATCGATGGCGGGGAAGACACGTCGATCGGCCAGCTTGCGGTCGAGGTGCACTTCCATGTTGCCGGTGCCCTTGAACTCCTCGAAGATGACTTCGTCCATGCGCGACCCGGTATCGACCAGGGCGCTCGCGACGATGGTCAGCGACCCGCCCTGCTCGATGTTCCGCGCCGCGCCGAAGAAGCGCTTGGGACGCTGTAGTGCGTTACTGTCCACGCCGCCGGAGAGCACCTTGCCGGATGTCGGCACGATCGTGTTGTAGGCGCGGGCCAGTCGCGTAATGGAATCGAGCAGGATGACCACGTCCTTGCCGTGCTCGACGAGGCGCTTCGACTTCTCGATCACCATGTCGGCGACCTGCACGTGGCGAGACGCCTCCTCGTCGAACGTCGAGCTGATCACTTCACCGCGCACCTCGCGGTGCATATCGGTGACCTCCTCGGGGCG
>JACCSI010000283.1 GCA_013813075.1 Acidobacteriota bacterium
GCACGTCACCCTTGGTTCGGTTGACCGCCCACAACGACAGTTGATCGCCGTCGGCTTCGGCGACGTTGAGGAAGATCGTCTCCCCCCAGATAATCGGCGTCGCGCCGCTCCACTGCGGCAGCGCCAGCTTCCACGCGATATTCTCGGTCGGGCTCCAGTGGACGGGCAGGTTTGTTTCGGCGCTGACACCATCACCGGACGGGCCACGCCAGGCCGGCCAGTTCGCGGAAAGCGCGGCGCCTGCGGCGATCACCCAGGTTGCGATCAGGACAAATTTACGCATCGATATCTCCGGAAAACGACGGTCGTTGTGCTTACTGTCCGGGCCGCACGAATGCTTACACGTCCCAGCAGATCAGCTTGTCAACGTCCTTGACGAGAATCGCGGTGCCCGCGATGGCCGGGTGGGCCCACACCGCCGATCCGGCGACGGTGTACCGCTTGACCTCGTCGAACTTCGCGGCATCCGCCCGCGCCACAATCAGCTCGGCGTTGGTGGTCGAGAGCAGCAGCAGCGGCCCTGCGACCATCAGCGAGGCATTCTCGCCCTCGCGTCCGGGCGTGGTCCAGAGCGTTTTGCCCGCCGCGAGTTCCATCGCGAAAAACTGACCCCGGTTCCGATGCGACAAGCCGTATAACGTCTCGCCGCTGATGACTGGCGAGCTCATGTACATGGACACCTGCTCGTTGCGCCACACCTGTCGCGCAGTCCACGCCGCGCCATTGCGGCCGATGCGCAGCGCAGCTGTGCCGCCCTCGAGCCCCGAGTAAATGACCAGGTCCCGCACCACGACAGGCGTAATCGAGTTCTGATCGAAGTTGGTTTTGAAGGGCACCTGCCACAGCAACTTGCCGGTCGCGACCTCGACACCGATCACCGCATTTTCGCTCTGCGTGATCAGTTGACGGACCCCGTCGACAGCCGAGACGATTGGTGACGCGTACGCCGGACCATCGCCGGCCCATTCCCAGCGCTGCTTGCCGGTGGCGACGTCATAGGCGACCAGTGTGCCCTTGTCGTTGGCCCCCCGGTGCACGATGACCATCGTGTCTTCCACGATGGGTGACATCGCCGTGCCGAATTCGGGTGGCGCCTGGGGCCCCGCATGCCGCCACAGCAGCTTGCCCGTCGTGACGTCGATCGCCGAGAGGATTCCGCTGATGCCCAACGTAAACACGCGGCCGTCAGTCACCGCCGGTGTCGACTTCGGTCCCGGTCCATGTCCGCTGGCGGCGGGGTTGACGGCATAGGGGGCCGGGTAGTCGTTGCGCCAGATCTCCTGACCGGTCGTCAGATCGAGCGCACGCACGATCTCGCGGTCGCCCTGCCGCGAGTGCAGCACGACGCGACTGCCAGAGACGACAGGTGACGAATGGCCGAGGCCGACTGCGACCTCCCAGCGTTTTTTGAGCGTCGCCGGCCAGGCCGCAGGAATCGTCAGCCGCGAGAGACCGTCGCGCTGTGCGCCGCGCCACTGCGACCAGTCGCTGCGCGGCTGCGCGAGTGCGATCGCCGTGCAGGCAGCAGCCACGAGCAGTGCAAGGAATTGTGTCATGTCATTCCGTTTTAATGGCTTCGAGCAGTTGTACGGACGTGGCGAATCGAACCGCGGCCAGCGCCGCCACCAGCCCAGTGACCATGACGGCCGCGACCAGCAAGCCAACGTTCCACACTGGCAGCGAAGACGCCCGTGCCATCACGGCGGGCGCGATAGCGACCACAGCCGCAATCGTGCCGATCGCGACGCCGCTGACCACCAGCAGCAGGCTCTCTGCCGTGACCATCGTCCGCAGATGTGCCGGTGTGAATCCGACCGCGCCGAGCAGGCCGAGTTCGCGCCGCCGCTCGAGCACATTGCGGGCAAGGACCGCCGCCAGGCCAAATGTGCCGAGCAGCAGCCCCAGTGCGCCAAGTGCCTGGAACGTGGAAAGGTAGGTGTTTTCTACCTCGTGGTACGACGCCAGCCGGACGCGCGTATCCGTCACGTCCACGCCGTAGTCCGATAACCGGTCTTCGAGCAGCGTGGTCACTGCGGCCGCGGTCTCTGCCGGTGTGTCGATCAACCACACACGGTAGCCCTCGTGTGTCGGGAAGAGGCGCACGAAGTTCGGCTCGCCGATAATCAACTCCGACTGCAGCACGCTGTCGGCAAGCGTGGCAACGATACGCAGGCGGACTGGGGCCCTGCCATCCGGAGTGAAGACGAAGTCGTCGCCGACGGCCAGGTGAAATACGTAAGTGAGCGAGGTCTGGTCCGCGATCGCCGGCACCGCGCCATCATCGAAACGGCGGTTGAGCAGCAACCAGGGGTTGGCGCGTTCTTCGTCGGACTCGGCGAGTGAGCGCGCGAACGAGAAGCGGTTTTCTGCGACAAACGATGGCTCCGGCGCGATCAGCCGCGGGTTCTTCGGTTGATACAGCGTCAGGCAGCTCGCTTCATCGCCTGGACGCAACCGGAAACGCGCGACGCGCGTCGCGTCGAACTGGTCATAACCTGAGAGGCTGAGTTCTTCGCGCCCCGGTTCGAGATTCGGGTTATGCATCAACGGCGCGACGGACTCGGCCATCAACACGAAGCCACCAGTGCCGGACTCCCTGGAGAGTGACAGGCCTGAGGCATCGCGGCGGAAGGCGCCGACTGAGACGATCACGAAGCATGCGAAGGCGATGAGTGCCGCACTCAACACGCTGCGCGTCGGGCGCCACTTCGCGTACGCGGCACCGAAACGCACGACACTCGGGCGTGACGAGGATCGCGCCACAGGTTGGCGCAGCCATGCGGCAAACGCTGCGCAACCGGCGACCAACAGCAGCCCGCCGGCTCCGAAGAAGGCCGCCGCCGGCGGCAGCACACCAGTCACGCCTGCTGCCATGAGGACGATGGCCGACACGGCCGCCCCCGCGCCCAGGGCGCGGCCAATGCCGCGGCCCGTCTGCACCTCGGTGAAACCGCCGGTCAGCAGCGCCCGCGACGAACGCCGTGCCAGCCGTCGGAATGACAGGGCGAGCGCGACAACAGCTGAGGCCAGGGCCCCGGCGGCCCCCGTGACCAGGAGGACTGGGTCGACGTGGAGTTCGAGTGCGGTGGTCCCCACCGCCCCAACCCACCACGTACGAAGACCGTGCATGATGAGCGCCCCATAGCCGATGGCGCCGAGAAGACCCAGGGCGGTGCCGACAGCTGCCAGAACGA
>JACCSI010000310.1 GCA_013813075.1 Acidobacteriota bacterium
ATCCATGAAGCGTGGCGCGAGGTGATCGAATAGCTTGGTGACGACGTCTTCGTTGACGATTTCGGTCATGACCAGGCGCCGAGCGGCCAGGGTGCGGCCCTTCGGGTCGTCCGCCTTCACCCCGCGCTTGGCGACCGTGATCAGCCGTTCCACGATCGGCCGTACTTCTTTCGCCTTGGGCACCGTGGTCACGATGTGTTCGTGGTCGAGCAGATCAGTGGCCAGGTTGCGCAGCAGCGCCTTCAGGTGTTTCGAATTCCGGCTGAGCCGCCGGTGGGCTAAACGGTGACGCATATTGGTGTCTCGTACCGTGCGGCGTGCGAGAGGTGAAGTGCGGAGTGATGACTCCGCACTGACCGGCGCACCGCGCACTAATTAGTCCTGCACAGCGGGCTGGTCCAGCTTCATTCCGAGGCTGAGGCCCATCGACGTCAGGATCTCCTTGATTTCATTCAGCGACTTGCGCCCGAAGTTCTTCGTCTTCAGCATTTCGGGCTCGGTCTTCAACACCAGCTCGCGAATGGTGCGGATGTTCGCGTTCTTGAGGCAGTTGTAGGAGCGCACCGAGAGCTCGAGTTCTTCGACGCTTTTGTCGAGGTGCTCGTTGCCCGCGCCGAGACGGGCCGGTTCGCTCGACCCTTCCGACACCACTTCATCCTCGTCGTCGAGGTTGATGAAAATGTTGAGGTGATCGCGGACCAGTTTGGCGGCGAGCGAGACGGCGTCGTTCGGCGTCACCGAACCGTTGGTCCACACATCCAGGGTCAGCTTGTCGTAATCGGTGGCCTGGCCGACGCGCGCGGCCTCGACCAGGTAGTTGACCTTTTTAACCGGCGAGTGGACCGAATCGATCGGGATCCAACCGATGCCCAGATCCTCGTCGAAGTTCTTGTCGGCCGAGACGTAACCGCGACCACGCTTGATGCGCAGCTCCATGTGCAGCTTGCCACCCTCGGACACCGTCGCGATATGTGTATCCGGTTCGAGGATTTCGATGTCCGCATCCGCTTCGATGTCGCTGGCACGGACTTCGCCGGCCTTGTCGACGCGCAGGTACAGCGTCTTGGTGTAATCGACGTGGCAGGTGAGCGGAATCTGCTTGAGGTTCAGGATGATGTCGGTCGCATCTTCCACGACGCCTTGAATCGGCGAGAACTCGTGGAGCACGCCATCGATCTTGACCGCCGTAATTGCCGCGCCCTCGATCGACGACAGGAGCACTCGGCGCAGGGCGTTACCGATCGTCGTGCCAAACCCTCGCTCGAACGGCTGCGCGTAAAAGCGGCCGAAACGGTCGGTGATAGTTTCGCGCTCGAAGTCGAGGCGCTTGGGACGCTGAAAACCTTTCCACATCTTGCTGTACTCCTTCCACCGAACTCACATCCACCGCACCCACAGAACTCACAGACGTGTTGATTGCTGTGTCTCTGTGCCTGCTGTGGAGCGCCTTCCGTGGATCTCAGACCTGCAGGTTGACCTCTCACCGCCCGCCGCAGGTCTGAAGGGCTGCTGGGTGAGAGGCTGATTGGCGGGGCTCATGCCCCGTCCGGCATCCCGCGCTATTTGCTGTACAACTCGACGATCAACTGTTCCTGCACCGGCAGATTGATCTGCTCGCGTGTCGGCACCGATACGATACGGCCTTCCATCTCGCCGGCCAGTGACAGCCATTCAGGAATTCCGCGGCCCTTTACTTCTTCGACCGCGTGAAGAATCGACGCATTCGCACGGCTGGTTTCGCGGACCGTCACCACATCGCCGACCTTGACGGAATACGACGGGATATCAACCTTTTTGCCGTTGACCAGAAAGTGGCCGTGACGCACCAGTTGACGCGCCTGCGGACGCGAGGTTGCAAACCCCAGGCGATAGACCGCGTTGTCGAGACGACGCTCGAGCAGCTGCAGCAGCGTTTCGCCGGTGATCCCGCGCGTGCGTTCGGCCTGTTCGAAGTAGCCGCGGAACTGATCCTCGAGCACGCCGTAAATACGCTTGACCTTCTGCTTCTCGCGCAACTGGATGGCATAGCCGACCATCTTCGCTTTGCGGCTGCGGCCATGCTGTCCGGGCGGCACATTGCGCTTTTCAATCGCGCATTTTTCCGTGTAGCAGCGCTCGCCCTTCAGGAACAGTTTCATTCCCTCGCGGCGGCACAGTCTGCAAACGGGACCGTTATATCGAGCCATTCTCTTGTGATCCTTGTTAGTTCAAAGTTCCAAGTTCAAAGTTCAAAGTTGGAGAACTTTGAACGGGAGAACTTACACACGCCGGCGCTTCGGCGGCCGGCAGCCGTTATGCGGAATCGGCGTGACGTCGCGGATCGATTTCACTTCGAGTCCTGCGGTCTGGAGCGCACGAATCGCCGACTCGCGTCCCGACCCCGGCCCCTTGACCAGCACTTCGCACGACCGCATGCCGAAGGTCTTGGCGGCGTTGGTCGCGTTCAAGGCCGCTTGGGTCGCGGCAAACGGCGTGCCCTTCCGCGAGCCCTTGAAACCAATCGCGCCGGCGCTCGACCACGACACGACCGCACCTTCCGCATCGGTAATCGTGATCAGCGTGTTGTTGAACGACGCCTGGATATGGACGAAACCGTGATGCACGACGCGCTTCTCGCCGCGCTTCTTGAACG
>JACCSI010000337.1 GCA_013813075.1 Acidobacteriota bacterium
GTCCCAGCGCGTGCGGGCACACTTCATTCCGGTGGGCGAGTGCGCACTCGAGCTCCTCGAGGCCACGGCGCCGGACTCCGCGATTGCCAGATACGTCGAGAAGCGGGGCCCTGGCCTGCATCACATCACGCTTCGGGTCGGTGACATCCACGCCGCGCTGGCGACCTTAAAGGCAAAGGGCGTCCGTCTGGTGGACGAAGTCGCGCGTCCTGGCGCCGAGGACGGTCTGGTCGCGTTCGTGCATCCGTCGGCCGCGCACGGCGTGCTCGTCGAGCTGAAACAGGCTACCGACAGGACGCCGCGTTTTCACCAGTCGACAGCGGTCCGACTCGGCGCGTTCGAACTGATGACACTGTCAGACGGGTTCATTCACCTCGATGGCGGCGCGATGTTCGGTACGGTGCCGCGCACCTTGTGGCAGAAACGCCTGCCGCCGGACGACCGCAACCGCATCACGCTCGGACTGCGTCCGCTAATCGTGAGGGGCGAGCGCACACTCTTGATTGACGCCGGGTGCGGCGACACGATGGACGCGAAGCTGGCCGGCATCTACGGCCTCGACCGCCGATACCATCTCGATCATGCGCTCGCCGAGGCGGGTCTCACGGTCGATGACATCGACATCGTCCTGGCGAGCCACCTGCACTTCGACCATGTCGGCGGCTTCACGGCGCGGCAGGGAGATGGCACGATCGCGCCGCGCTTTCCGAGGGCGCGGTATGTGGCACACCGCGGCGAATGGCACGACGCCACGCATCCGCACGAGCGGAACCGCGCCAGCTATATCAAGGACAACTTTGTCCCTCTTGCCGAAGCCGGGGTGCTCGACCTGGTTGACGACAACGCCGAACTCATGCCGGGGGTGACGCTGCGTCGCAGCGGCGGGCATACGCTGCATCATCAGGTGGTGATGATCACATCACAGGGCGAGACGGCGGCGTTCACCGCTGACATGTTCCCCACAGCGGCGCACGTGCCGGACGCATGGATCATGGGCTACGACTTGTATCCAATGGACACGCTCGGCTTCAAGCGCGTGTTTGCACGCGAAGCAATCGAGCGGGAATACTTGATTTTTTTTGAGCACGAGCCCTCGTTCGCCGCAGGGCGGATCCGCGAGAGCCAGGGGCGCCGGACGGTCGAACGGGTGATCGGCTGAGTGATGCGCTGAACAGTGCTGAAGCCAACAGAATTTATTCTATGAACGCAGCGATTGGGATCATCGGCGGCAGTGGGCTGTACGACATGGCGGAGCTCACCGGCCGCGAGCAACACATTCTGACGACGCCGTTCGGCGACCCGTCCGGCCCGTATACGTTGGCGATGCTCAGGGGCAAGCGCGTGGCGTTTCTCGCGCGCCACGGCGAAGGGCATCGCCTGATGCCGTCAGAGCTGAACTTTCGCGCCAACATCTTCGGCTTCAAGCTGCTGGGAGTCGAGGCGATCATCTCGGCCAGCGCGGTCGGCAGTCTGCGCGAGGAGTTGCGGCCGCTCGACATCGCCTTTCCCGACCAGTTCATCGATCGAACGTTCAGCCGCACGGCCACGTTTTTCGGCAACGGCCTGGTCGCGCACGTCGGGTTCGCGCACCCGTTCTGCGAACCGCTGCGGCTGATGACCGCCGCGTCGGCCGAGAAGGTCGGCGCCCGTGTCCACCGTGGCGGCACCTATGTTTGTATGGAGGGCCCGCAGTTCTCGACGCTGGCGGAGTCGAATCTGTATCGCGCGTGGGGGGCGCACGTCATCGGGATGACGAACCTGCAGGAGGCCAAGCTGGCGCGCGAAGCCGAGATTTGCTACACGACCATGGCGCTGGTGACGGACTACGACTGCTGGCACCCGGATCACGAGGCGGTGACGGTCGAGATGATCATCCAGAACCTGACCCAGAACGCCAAAACGGCCCAGCAGGTCGTCGCTGCCGCGGTCGAAGCCTATCCCGGACGCCAGGGATGCCAGTGCGGGAGTGCGCTGGCGAGCGCCATCATCACACGCCGCGACGCTATCAGCGATGCGGTCAAGCAGGACCTCGCACCGATTATCGGAAAGTACATTCCATGAAACTCGTCGTGACCGGCTCCATTGCCTTCGACTACCTGATGTCGTTTCCGGGCAAGTTCACCGACCACTTGCTCCCGGAGCACATGCACCGTGTCAGTCTCAGCTTCCTCGTCGACACGATGGACAAGCGCCGAGGCGGATGTGCTCCCAACATTGCCTACACGCTGGCGCTACTCGGGGAGCGGCCCCTGTTGATGGCGACGGCAGGGCAGGACTTCAGCGATTACAAGCAATGGCTGGATGCCGCAGGCATCGACACAGCGCATGTCAAGGTGGTGCAGGACAAGTTCACGGCGTCGTTTTTCTGCAGCACCGATCAGGCCAACAACCAGATCGCGTCGTTTTACACCGGCGCCATGGCCAACGCGGGGGAACTGTCGTTCCGCACCGTCAGCGGCCTCAAGGAGGACGGCCTGGTCATCATCTCGCCCAACGATCCTGATGCGATGGTCCAGTACGCGCAGGAGTGCAGCACGATCGGCGTGCGCTACATCTGGGACCCGGGTCAGCAATGCGCGCGCATGGACGCGGCACAACTCGCGGCCGGCGTGAGTGGTGCCTTCATGGTCATTGTCAACGACTACGAGTTCGAGTTGTTGCGCGAGAAGACCGGCATGAGCGAAGAGGATGTGCAGCGGCAGGCCGACGTACTGGTCATCACGCGCGGCGAGAACGGGTCGTCCGTGCTGACCACCGGCACCCGCGTGGACGTCCCGGCAGTGACGCCCGACCGCATCGAAGACCCGACCGGAGTTGGCGACGCGTTTCGCGCCGGTTTCATGAAGGGGCTGGCAACCGGGGCGAACTACGAAGTCTGCGCGCGAATGGGTAGCGTGGCGGCCACCTACGCGCTCGAACATCTTGGTGGCACCAGCCATGCCTACACGATGGCGGAGTTTACACAGCGCTACGACGCGCACTTTCCGCGGCGTTGAGGGATCCCAACGCTGGGACGCCGTGGTCCTGCGACATCGTCCGGTTACACGCCGGCCGCCACACGGGCGCGCGCGGCGGCGACGATGCGGCTGTACTTGGCCTGCATCAGCGCCATTCGGTTTGCAGCAAGCGCACCTGCGCGTCGCTGAGCTCAGCCGATGTAATCACCCCGTTTTCGTACGGCGTTTGCGCGATCGTGACGCTCTCTCGCGCGAGCTCGAGCGCCTTCTGTTGCGTCGTGACGACTTCGTCGGCGGCCCCAAAGGCGGTAAACGACGATTCCACTTCCAAGCGCGCGGCGTCGGTCGCCGCGTTGAGGCCGTGCTCCGTCTGGCGCACCTGCCCTGCGCGACCGCGCGCTTGGCGCGAGCGCTCGGCGTTGAGAAGAGCGGCACCTGCAGCGCGATGCCGACGGTGTAGCTC
>JACCSI010000367.1 GCA_013813075.1 Acidobacteriota bacterium
GAATAATGGCGCGACCCCGGGCCACTTCGTCGCGCACGAAGTCGGCTGGCAATCCTTCACGGACCGCCACGAATGCCATTTCCGGCGTGATCTCACCGCGCCGTGCAAAGTGCAGCTGGGTCACGCACTTGGAGTCGCGCCGGGGTTCCACCCAGGTTTGGCGCAGCTTGGGCAAGCCACCGCGCACGTCATGACCTTGCGGTCCGCTGGTGTCGTAGAGCCGGACCGGCGTCTCGCCGCCAGACAGGCTCACTTCGCGCGCGGGGACGCGAATGGAAACCTCGCCGTGGGTGGCGCCGACGATTCTCTCTTCGTAGACTTTGCGTGAATTCGGAAACGACGTGCCGTAGTCGGCACTGGCCTGTGGTGCAGTCTTCATGTCCGCGCTCCCTCCGCCGGTGTCAACCGGTTCAGGTTCCAAGGGTTCCCCGCCGCGCGGACGACGCGCGGTAGGGCCTAAGGGTGTCTTCTCAATCCGCCGGCGGTGAATTTCGCGGCGGATGCCCCTGGCGGTAAGCTGACCACTATAACAAAGCGGGCCTACACTTCCTGCTCTCCCCGTTGATTGTGACGCTCGCACCGCTTCCCGTAGACGCATACATCGAGGACGTGCGCAACGCACTGGCCCTTCGCCGCGCTGTCGTGGTGTCGGCCGCGCCCGGTGCCGGCAAGACGACACGTATCCCACCCGCCCTGCTCGACCGGGGCCCGTTGATCCTGCTGCAGCCGCGCCGCGTCGCCGCGCGGGCCATGACTCGCCGCATCGCGCTAGAGCGCGGCTGGGTAGTAGGGCGCGAAGTCGGCTGGCAGATTCGATTCGAGCGGCGCTTCTCGGCCCAGACCCGGCTGCTGGTCGTGACCGAGGGCATTCTCACAGCGCGGCTTCAGCTCGACCCCCTGCTTTCGGAATTCGGCACCGTCGTCTTCGACGAATTCCACGAGCGCAGCATCCATGCGGATCTCGGTCTCGCACTGGCACGACAGGCGTGGCTGGCCCGCGACGATCTGCGCATTGTCGTGATGTCGGCGACGCTGGATACGGCGCGCGTCGCGGCCTTTCTCGGCGACTGCAGCGTCGTCTCCGTGGCCGGAACACCGCATCCCACCGTCGTCGAATACGCGGCCGGCGAGACCCTGGGCCAAGGGGTCCGAGCCGTCCTGCCGCGCACACGCGGCCAGGTTCTCTGCTTTCTGCCTGGCGCACGGGAGATCGAGCGAGCCCAGGCGGATCTGGCCTCTCTGGTGACAACAGATCTTGAAATCGTGCCGCTCCATGGCTCGCTGCAGAGCGATGCGCAAGACGAAGCGCTGCGACCCACGGATACGCGCCGCGTCATCCTTGCCACCAATATCGCGGAGACGTCATTGACCGTCCCCGGCGTGACGGTTGTCGTCGATACCGGACTTCGGAAGGTTGCCCGCTATGACGGCGCGCGTGGGATTGACAGCTTGACGCTCGAACGCGTCGCGCAGGATTCGGCAGACCAGCGCGCCGGCCGCGCGGCGAGACTCGGCCCCGGACTTGTCCGCCGGCTATGGGATGCGCGCCAGCGCCTGCCGCGCCATGGCGAGGCGGAGATCACACGCGTCGACCTCGCGGCGGCGGTACTGGATCTGCTCGCATGGGGAGCCAATGCAGAGCGATTCGAGTGGTTCGAGGCGCCGCCCGAAGAACGCCTCACGGCGGCGTTCCGCCTGCTGCGATGGCTCGGAGCCGTGGACGACGGTGGGCTGACGCCGCTTGGTCGTCAGATGCAGCGCATTCCAGCGCATCCACGCCTCGCCCGCATGCTGATCGACGGCGGCGCCGCGCCGGAGGTGACCGCGATGGCCGCACGACTCGCAGGTGACCCACGAGCGGCGGAACAGTTGCGGCGCGTGACCGGTGATGTCATTGGCAACTCCGCCCGCGCCCACATCTCGGAGACCGAGTTCAGACACGCGGTCTTCAGCGGATATGCCGATCGTCTGGCCAAGCGCCGCACCGCTGGATCGGATCGATTCGTGCTCGCCAGCGGTCACGGCGCGATTCTCGGCCGAGACTGCGAACCGGTCGGTGGAGACTTTCTGGTGGCTCTGAATGTTGTGGCAGCCGAGCATGACGGAGTCGCGGAAGCGCAGATTCGCTCCGCGATGACCGTCGAACGCGACTGGATTGCCCCGACGTCGGCTGCCGTCGAACACTGGTTCGAGCGCAGTACCGGGCGGGTGCGAGCCGCCCGCATCGAGCACTACGACGCGCTGGTGCTCAGCGAACAGCCGGTCGCCCCCGACCAGGCCGCCGCCGCACCGCTGCTGGCCGCGGCGTGGCTGGAACGAGCACCGGACGAGGCCACGACGCAGCTGCTACGCCGGGCACGCTTTGCCGGGCGCGAGATCGATTTGGCGGCCCTCGCGGGAGGAGCCGCCCTCGTGGCAACCTCGCTCGACGCACTCGACGTCACCAACCAGCTGCCCTATGACGTCGTCCAGATGCTCGCGACCGTGGCGCCGCTCACGCTCGACCTGCCAAGCGGACGGTCGACTCGCCTCGAATATCAGGGTGACGGATCGATTACCGCGGCGGTGAAGCTGCAGGAGCTGTTTGGACTCGGCCAATCGCCCACGCTCGGACCGCACCGCGTGCCCGTCACGTTCGCCCTGCTGGCCCCCAATGGAAGGCCAGTGCAAACAACACGTGACCTACGCAGCTTCTGGGAGCGCACCTATCCGGAGGTGCGCAAGCAGTTGCGCGGGCGCTACCCGAGGCACCCGTGGCCCGAGGATCCGTGGACCGCCACGGCCACCTACCGCACTACGCGACGCGCCGAACGATGAAGCACTTCAGGTAATACGTCTCGGGCACACCCAGCAGCACGGGGTGGTCACGGCCCTGCATACGTTTTTCCACGACCGTCACCGAAACGCGACTGTCGATCGACGCTTCATAGATCGTTTCCGCAAATGTCGCCTCGTCCACGTTGTAAGAGCAGCTGCACGTCAGCAGATACCCACCCGGGTTCAGCAAGCGAAGGGCGCGCAGGTTGATGTCTTTGTATCCGGCCAGTGCCTTCGGCACTGACGCCTTGTTCTTGGCGAACGCCGGAGGGTCGAGCACCACCGTGTCGTAGTGTTCCCCCGCCTGTTCGAGGCGCCTCAACTCGTCGAAGACATTGGCCTCGCGCGCCTGCAGGTTCGTCAGCTTGTTGCGCACCGCATTCGCGCCGATGCGCGACACGGCGTCGGCGGAGATGTCGATCGCTTCCGCGGTGTCGCAGTGCCCGGCGAGTCGAAGCGCAAAGCCGCCGTGATAAGAGAAGCAATCGAGCATCCGGCCCCTGGCGTAAAGCGCCGCGGCTTCGCGGTTCTCGCGCTGATCGAGAAACAGGTCTGTCTTTTGGCCATGACGCGGATCGACTTCGTACTCGACATCGCTTTCGTGCACGGTGATAAGGTCGGGCACATTGCCGAAGAGGACCTCGACGCGTTGCTCCAGCCCTTCGAGCAAGCGGACGCGCGGGTCGTTGCGTGCCAGCACGCCGGTCGCACCGACCTGCTCCACGAGCATTGGCACCAGCGCCGGCAGTTGACGGTCCATGGCCTGCGACAGCGCCTGCACAACGAGTACGTCCCCGTACCGATCGACAATCAGCGACGGCAGCAGGTCGGCCTCGGCGTGCACCAGGCGATACGCGGTCGCCTTGATGTTGAGGGAGGTGCGATAGTCGATCGCGGCCTGAATCCGCCGCCGCCAGAAGCCCTCGTCGACATCTTCGTCGTCGCGCGTCAGCATCCGCAGCGTAATCTGTGATTGCTCGCTGTATAACGCCCGCCCGAGAAAGCGCTGGCGCGGCCCCAGCACCTCGACAACCACCCCGCCCTCGGCCGCGACGTCGTCCACATCGCTCGCAAAAATCCAGGGATGTCCACCTCGAATCCGTTGTTCGCCGCGCGCCGACACGACTGCAGTAGGAATCACTTGTCGATCCTATTAGATCACGCGCTGTACGTCGGCCCGTGCGCCCCGATGACGAGAGCTGGGGACGCCACTTCGAGGCCGCTAGGTCGTAGTGTCCAGAGCGCGATCGGCTTCCAGAGCCGGCTGAACACAGATAACAGGTGGCCGGGAGCGGCTAACGTCGATGTCAAACCGGAGGGGACGGCCGGCGACGCCCGACGCCAGTGGCGCGTTCGAACTCTCGCGCCAGCTGCAGCACGCCGATGTCGTCGCCGGAGCGGCCGACCAGCTGAATGCCG
>JACCSI010000374.1 GCA_013813075.1 Acidobacteriota bacterium
AACCAGAGAGACGGAAGTCGACCACGCCTCCTTGACTGACAGAGGACGATGCGGTCGGCACAGAGGCCCCCACTGCGACCATGACTGCGTTTGCTCCGCTGACAGGAACCGGCGCCGAGGGGCTTCTTGCCTGCTCATCCATTCGGACAATCCTGCTCCCCGCGGTAAGCATTTTGCATTATTCGTCGAAAGTCGACAGATGTGCTCTCCCCTGTCGCGTTCGAGGGAAATGACTGCCCAAGAAGGGACACCAATTACCCCGGGCACCTGTCCAGTGTGCGCGGCGCCTGACGCGTTCATCGATCAGTATCGCGAAGGCGATGCCTACTACGTCGAGTGCGTCAAGTGCAGCGTGTATTGCGCCACGCGACGGGCCTTTCGGCATTTCGAATACCTGCGCAACAAATCCGAGCCCGAAGGACTGGCCCGCCTCGCCCGTCTCGCCGCGGCGCTGCACGCACGCGGTCGTGGCGCTGCCGCCAGATTGGACTATGACACCTGGCAGGAGCTCGCCAGTTAGGCACATCTCCTGCATTGCTGGCCGCAGTGATCCCGCCACACTCGCGGGTAACGAAAGGTGCCTTATGAGATCACGGTCCGTTTCCAATACGTCAGGCGTTTCGCTGATGGGGCTTGCCATCGGCATGGTTGCAGGGGTTGCCGCCGGGTTGCTTGCCGCCCCCATGCGCGGCGCGGATATGCGCGCCACTCTCCGCGAGCGTACGTCTGACGGCGGCGCACGACTCCAGTCACTCGCGGGGTCCGGCCGCGGTTGGATGCAGCAGACCCTCGACCGCGCGGTGCTCTTGCTGGATGAAGGCCGCCGAGCATTCGACACTGGGCGCTCCGCCAACCCAACCCGCACGAACCGTCCGGCCCCGATGCCGAAACCAGTGACGCTGACGGCGACGCTCGGCGAAATCGCGGAGTTCCACGGTACTGACCTTGCCAGCCTCGAGGCGCAGCGATGAGCGACACCTGGGCCGGGGTTCTCGCCGTCTCGGTGGCCGTCATGGCGCTCGTCCAGGTGGCAGTGCTGGCCGGGCTCGCCCTAGCCGGCATGAAGCTGATGGCCGCAATCGCCAGCACGCAGCAGCAGGTCGAAGCCCTCGCGGCGGACCTCAAACTGCGGGTCGCGGCGGTGACTGAGCGCGTCAATGCCGTCGCCGATGACGTGCGCGGCGTGACGGCTCGCGTGCAACAGGTCGCAACCACCGTGTCCGACGGCGTCACGCGGGTCGAAGAAACGGTGAGGACGGCTGGTCACCGGGTACAGACCACCATCGACCAGGTTCCGCCGTCAGTGAAGAAGGGCGTTCCCGCGGGGCTCGCGATTCTCGCCGCGCTGAAGACCGTGCAACAGGTGCGCAAGCGGATGAAGGACGACCGCGGCGCGGACGACGATGTGTACGCCGCAACCAGCTAGCGAGTACCGAATAAATATTGGGCAGTGATTGCCACCCTGTGGAAGCCGGGGAACGCTGCGCCGCCACTGACGCGCAGCTTCACCCCCGGTGCCACGAGCACGGCCACTGCTGCCTCGACCCCGCCAATCGGCAAGTACTCGGCGACGACCATCTGGCCGAAAATCTCCTGCGCCTCGACGCTCGTTGTCTCCGACCGTATCGACAAGCGTGGGGCTCCGGTCGCCGGGTTGACGGTAATTTGCAGGTGCTCTTGCGTTTCCTCGGCGGTACCACGAATTCTCACAACCCCGCCTGACACCACCGCCCCAATCTGCACCCGCCTGGCAATAGTCGCCACCGGGAAAAACCGGTGGAATTGCACGCCGTTCATAAATGCGCCGCGGGTGCGATAGCTGTTCCCGCCGGCGCAGACGTCCAGCTCCCCTGCCCGTGCCAGGCATTTCGGCTTTTCCTGGAAGAAGGTTGAATCGTCGTCGACGCGCCGGGTCACATACGACACACCCCATTCGCCTCCCAACTGCCTGCCGCGAACGATGCCGACGCGCCTCTCGTTCCCGGTCATGTCGATGCTCTGGTCGAGCGAGTCTTCGAGGAAGTGAAGAAACTCCCACTGCGGTGTCACCGACCCGGCGATCCCCCAGTGACTCGTATGGTCTTCCGGTGCCTGCGCCTGCGCCGCGGCCGGCGCTGACAGCAACGCGATGACGACGCAGGCGCGCGCAAAT
>JACCSI010000378.1 GCA_013813075.1 Acidobacteriota bacterium
GCCCAGCTGTGTGCTAAACCAGCCGGGTATGGTTTGTAATGGGACAGAGCCGGCAAACTGCTCCGAAGACAGGACTTACCCCATGTCAGAAGGGTGCGTCACCGGGGCCGTGCGTCACAACGGAACACCGGACACTGGGGTGTCAGATCCGCATCGCGTTTCGCGCCGTAAATGGGAGGCGAGGAAAGCAATGAATCAGTGGTGTTATGACTCTTTAAGACAATAAATACACTTAAGGGTCGGCTTGGCGTGTCTATTGCTGAGAGGGAGGCATGCGACGACCAGCTCCGTCTCTCTCTCGTTTACACCGCGAGTCAATGATGGCCGCACAAGGCGCGGTCTCCTGCGTCGCCGAACCGGTGGTGAGCTCGGACTGGAAGAAGGGTCTTCCGGTACTCACGACAGGCAACGTGACACTACGCGAAATGCGGATCAGCGACGCACCCGCGCTGCTCGCCATGCTCACCACCGACGAAGTGGCGCGATTCATCTCGCCGCCGCCAACAACGGTGGCGGGGTTCGAGCCCTTCATCGTCTGGGCAAACGCCGAACGGCAGGCCGGACGATATGCCTGCTTCGCGGTCGTGCCGCGCGGTATGGACAGCGCCATCGGGATCTTCCAGGTGCGTCAGCTCGAGCCGGGCTTTGCATCGGCCGAGTGGGGCTTTGCCATCGGGTCGGCGTTCTGGGGCACCGGGGTCTTTAAAGCCGGGGCGCAGCTCGTACTCGGCTTCGCGTTTGCGGAACTGGGTGTGCATCGGCTCGAAGCGCGCGCCGCGGTCCGCAACGGCCGGGGCAACGGAGCGCTTCGCAAGGTCGGCGCGGTATGCGAGGGCGTGTTACGCCGCTCGTTCCTGCGCAACGGCGAGTATCTCGACCAGCACTTGTGGTCGATTCTCGACAGCGATTGGCATACGCAGCGCACGCCAAGCGTGACCATCAACTAGGCTGCACGCGGTGCGGTCGGGCGCAGCAGGGCGTTAGTCGCGGCCAAGCACTTGGAGCCTGGAGGGGGCTCGACACCCGCTTCCGGAACTCCGCGCCGGAACCAAGTCGTCGAACCTATTCTTCGGACATGAACGGGTATGTGTAGTCGAGCGGCGGCGAGAAGGTTTCTTTCACACTGCGCGCGCTGACCCACCGAAGCAGGTTCATCTTGGAACCCGCCTTGTCGTTGGTGCCGGACGCACGAGCGCCACCGAACGGTTGCTGCCCGACCACAGCCCCGGTTGGCTTGTCGTTGATGTAGAAATTTCCGGCAGCGTTGCGCAGCGCCTGTGCGGCTTCCCTCACGGCGCGGCGGTCATTGGCGAACACCGCGCCGGTGAGCGCATACGGCGACGTCTCGTCCACGGTCTTCAGCATGCCCGCCCAGTCGTTGTCGTCGTAAACGTAGGCAGTCAGGACCGGACCGAAGATCTCCTCACACATCAACCGGTAGTCAGGCGTCTTCGCTTCTACCAGCGTCGGCTCGACGAAGTAGCCAATTTTGCCATTGGTCCCGCCGCCGGCAATGACCGTCGCGTTCTTTTTTGCATCGGCGATGTACTCGCCGATCTTTTTGAACGACTTCTCGTCGATGACCGCACCCATGAAGTTGCGGAAGTCGCGCACGTCGCCCATCTTGATCTCGGCCATCATCGCCAGCATGCGCTCTTTGACCGTCGGCCACATCGACTTGGGTACGTAGGCCCGACTGGCGGCCGAACATTTCTGCCCCTGGTATTCGAACGCGCCACGCACCAGCCCGACGGCGACTGCCTGCGGATCGGCGGATGTGTGGGCAACGACGAAGTCCTTGCCGCCCGTTTCGCCGACGATGCGCGGATAGGAGCGGTAGGTGCCAAGGTTGGCGCCGATCCGTTGCCAGATGCTGTTGAAGACGCCGGTTGAACCGGTGAAGTGGATCCCGGCAAAATCGGGATGGTCGAGCACCGCGTCGGACACTTCGGCGGCGTCGCCGGGAACCAGGTTGATGACGCCCGGCGGCAGTCCGGCCTCGTGCAGCAACTGCATGATGTAGTGCGCGCTCAACATCGCGCTCGATGCCGGCTTCCACACCACCGTGCAGCCCATGAGAGCCGGCGCACCTGGCAGGTTGCCCGCGATGGCGGTGAAGTTGAAGGGCGTCACCGCATAGACGAAGCCTTCCAGCGCGCGGTAGTCGGACTGGTTCCACGTTGCATGCGTGCTGGACGGCTGTTCCTGATACAGCTCCTGAGCAAATGCGACGTTGAACCGCCAGAAGTCCACCAGCTCCGATGCGGCGTCAATTTCCGCCTGATAGACGGTCTTTGACTGGCCGAGCATGGTCGCGGCGTTCAGCGTTTGTCGCCACGTCGTCGTCAGCAACTCCGCGGCGCGGAGAAACACGGCGGCACGGTCTTCCCACGGCCAGTTCGCCCACTCGCGCCGCGCGTCGGCGGCCGCGGCAATCGCCTGCTGCACTTCCTTGGCGCCGGCCTTGTGCCAGTCAGCCAGCACATGACCGTGCTTGTGCGGCATCACCGACTGCGCGGTCTTGCCGGTGCGAATTTCGCGTCCCCCGATGACCAGCGGAATCTCGATGCGCTCGGCCGCCATGTCGGCGAGCCGCGCCTTGATCGCCGCGCGTTCCGGCGAGCCCGGTGCGTAGGTCAGGTTGGGATCGTTCTGCGGCGGAGGCACACGGCGGGAGCCGGCGAAAGACATCGGGGAAACTCCTAAAGGACGGGACAACGTACGGGCCACAGAGATCGCAGAGATCGCACACAGGTCGTCTGGATCACGAAGAGCACGAAGAGCACGGCATCGGCGCGAAAGCCCAAGGAAAAACTCTGTGATTTCTCGGTGAAATCTCCGTCTCTGCGGTTTCGTAGGTTGTCATTCTACGCGTTACGCGGTCGCGCCCTCGATCTCCACCTTGATGCTGCGCCACTTGCCCTGTCGGAAGCGCAACACGCTGAGGACCGCGCGAGTGAAGTGGCCGAGGACGATCGCCACCCAGATGTCGTGCGACTGCAACGGCCTCACCAGCTGAATGGCGGTGCACAGGCCGATCGGAATCGCCACCTGCGACGCCAACGTGATGTAGAGCGGGCTGCGCGTGTCGCCGGTGCCCTGCAGGCCGCCAGTGTAGACGAGCGCCACCGTGATGAAGAAGCCCGACAGCGCAAGATAGCGCAACAACTCGCGGCCCATGACGCAGACATCGCCCCGGTCGGCATCGAAGATCCACAACAGGAAGTGCGGGAACGCCACGAACATCAGTCCGACAACCGCCGCCACCATGACGCCAATCCGGGCCGCGGTGTGGACGCCCTGGATGGCGCGTTCCGGATGTCCGGCACCAAGATTCTGGCCGGCAATCGTCGCCGATGCGCCCATCAGCCCCACTGAGGTCCACGTAATCATCGAAAACAACTGCGTGTAGCCGATCGTGAACGCGGCTTGGGCGGCGGCGCTCTGCTCGAGCCCGCCCATGAAGCGCAGCAACAGCACGCCTCCGACGTTCATGGCGATGCCTTGCACGCCGGTCGGCAGACCGAACCGAAACAGCGCTCGAATAATGGTCCAGTCCGGCCGCCAGTCCATGCTGCGCGAGAAGCGAATGACGCAGTCGCCGCGAAACAGGTGATACAGCGCGTAGATGCTGACCACCGCTGACGCGATGGCGGTCCCCAGCGCCGACCCCGCGGTGCCGAGCGCCGGAATCGGCCCGAGACCGCGGATGAGAACGACATTGAGAATAACGTTCAACACCGTTAACGTCAGCCCGAGGCGCAGCGGCGTCCGCGTGTCGCCCGCTGCGCGCAGCGCCGCGGACAACATGAAGAACAACAGCATCCCGATACTGCACACGAAGTTGATGCGCAGGAACGGCAGCGCCTGTGCTTTGACATCCGGCGCCGAGTTCACCAGATCGAGCAGAAAGGGCGCCGCGAAGTAGCCGACCGCGCCCATGACCACGAACATGCCC
>JACCSI010000383.1 GCA_013813075.1 Acidobacteriota bacterium
GTGCAGGCGATGCCGCCGCCGAAACTGGATGCCTCGCGATTTCATGTGCGTGACCAGGTCGAAGTTTTCAGCGCTCTCCTCTTCGTCGGCCGAAGCGCCGCCGACAGGAGCGACCTGTGGCCCATCGCCCTCTCCCTGCATCAGGTCCACGCCGCAGCCGACGGTCTCCTCGGCGATCGAGCGGATCTCGAAGGTTGTCTTCAGGAAGTTCTTCTCAACGTCGGTGTTGTACGCGACGGCAGCCGGCAGGCGGAACAGGTCCTTGTAGATCTCGAGTCGAATAGCCGGTTCGTCGTGCGCCGTCGGCACCAGAATCGACCGGCTGGGGTCGACCTCGAGCCCCAATACGGTCGGCGCATAAAGGTAGGTGAAGAAAATCAACGCGTTGTACGAGCGGTAGTGCTCCTTGAGATGGTCGAGCAGGGCGGGACACCAGGGTCCCTGCATCTCGAGCCACCTCATCTCGTCTTCGCGCGAATGCGAGTTCGCGAAGATCCACTCCGAATACTGGTTGAACGCCTCGATGTCGCGCGTATGGGCGTTGGCAAACCTCCGCACCGTTACTCCGCGAATGCGATCGGTGCCCTCCGGATACTCGTTCTGCCAGGTGATGTAGTCGCGCGCGCACGTCGTCAGGACCTCGACGTCGTGGCGTTGCGCGAGGCGCTCCGCGATGAGTCGGCAGTGGTATTCCGACCCGCCAAGAATTTCCGCCCCATAGCGTTGAACGACAAAGCCAATTCGCATCAGTGCACCATTGAAAGAAGGCGCGTCAAGTCGGCACGCAACCGCGCATCTCCGAAGTCTTCGAGCCGGCGCCGCTGTCCCGCGATCACCCGCGCCCGCAAGTCGTCGTTGAACGCCAGCTCGCCAAGGAGCTCCGCCGCGTACTCCAGGTCTTTGGGTGCGAATTGCACCCCCGCCCCGCCGAGCGTATCCGGCACGGCGGTCGACGCATAAGCCAGCACCGGGACGTCCGCGGCCATCGCTTCGAGCAACGGCACGCAGAACCCTTCGTGTTCCGACAACGAGATGTAGACGTGCGCCGTCCGATAGTAGGTGGCGAGGTCTTCTTCGGGCACCGGACCAGTGAAAATGAACCGGTCCGCGGGCATCCGGAACTCCGTCATCAACGATCGGACCATGTTGTAGTAGCGCGGCAAGCCGTCGGTCTTGCCGACAAAGATGAACCGGTAATCCGGGTCGATATAGCGCTTGTACAGCTCCGCCAGGCGGATGTGATCCTCGATTTTTTTGTTTGGTACGATGCGTCCGACGAACAGAAAGTTGAGGAGTCCGTCGTTCAGCAGATGTTCCAGCGCGGGGCGCCGGGGCGCATTCTGGATACGGCCAAGGTCGAGAGCGATGGGAAACACGCCGGTGTTGCTGAAGCCGTAGGCCTGCAGTTCCAGCCGGTTGTATTCCGAATCGCCAAGCGCGACGTCGGTGTGTCCGACTAGCGTCTGGAGTTCCTCGCGGCCGAGGGTCGCGATGCGGAAGATGCCGGCGTCGTAAGGCGCAAAGAACTGCGCCGGCGTGACGTTGTGGTATTGCAGCACACGACCTCGTGGGAGGCGGGCGAACGCATCCGTCATTGGTGACGGCACGGCGAAGTGCAACACCGTGAGGTCGCCGCGGCCGGCCGCCGCGTCGGCGAAGGGGCGGACCTCGCCGCGCAGGTCGTCATCGACCGTGAGTGCGTAGATTTCCGCCTCGTGGCCGAGCTCACGCACAAGGTCTCTCACGCGCCGGGCACTGTCCCCGATGGCGTCACCCTTGTGTGCCGCGGGCACCCATTGATTGACGATCACCCTCCGTGCCCTTTGCGCCCTTCGTCCCCGGCGGCTCCAGTCTGGCCGAGGGCTTTCGGCAACGCTTGGTAAGCCGCCGGCCGATAGACCCGGATCTCTTCAAGTTCGTCCGCCAGCTTCAGCTGGTCCCAGAAATCGAAGGCGACGGGAGGATGTTGGCGACGCGGGCTGTTCCTCACCCCCTCGACGAAGCGCAGCAGCGTGCCACCGAAATCTCGGGCCTCGAGGCGATCGAGCGCCGCATCCTGAGTGGCGATAATCCGATCCTGAAGGGCCCGGTTGGTGGCGGCCTCATGAATCAGGCCTCCAACCATCACCGGGTCCTTGTCGGTCACCAGAATGCCGCCGCCGTCCATCGTGGCCGGCACGGCGGCAGCGGCATATGCGATGACCGGCACGGCCATGTGGAACGCTTCCATCAGCGGAACACCGAACCCTTCGTGCTCGCTGGCGCAGGTGAAGACGTCGGCCAATTCGTAATACGCGACGAGCTCTTCGTTGGTCACGTGGCCGAGGAAGTGCACATCGGCCGCACCGATACGAGCGATCAACTGGTGCAGCATCGCCAGGTACGCTTCGAACCCTGCATATGAACCGACCAGGAGCAGCCGGGATCGTGGATTGAACCATCGCTTGTAGGCGCAGAACCAGCGGATGACATCCTCGATCCGCTTGTTCGGAATCATTCGCCCGACGAATAACAGGTTGACCCAGTCATCGTCGAATGCACCAGCCTGCATGTAATTGGCCGGCCCCGCAAGATGCGAGAACCCGGGAATAACGGGCAGCACGCCCGTGCGCGGGAAGCCCGCGCCTTCGAGCTCCTGACGGTTGTATTCCGAGTCACCAAGGGCGAGGTCGCAACGCGACGCATAGAACCCAAGTTCGCGTCGCCCGAAAAAGCACTGTTGCAGCAGTGCCGGATGCACGCCGACAAAATACTCGGGCGGCGTGATGTTGTGATAAACGAGCACCATGCGATCCGGGACCGCATACGCAATGCGTGAAGCGCGCGACCCGATCGAGAAGTGATGGATCAGGATGTTGTCCGGGTGGCTGGCATCCGGTAACTCCCGGTAATCCACGGTCAGATCTTCGACGCGGCCGTCGGCAGACTCTACGAAAATCTCCGACTCGTAGCCGGCTGCGCGCAGCACACGCTGGATGCCAAGCACTTCGTGACCGATCGCATCGCCATATCCCAGCGTGGCGAGGACCTGGTGAACCGCGATCGGCTCGCTTCCGCGCCCGCTTTGTCGAGGTCTCGCCGGACCGCTTCGCGCCAAGGCCGACATCCCTCTTACCTGTTGCCCGGGCGCCGCGGTGGGCGTCCGCCGGGACGACGACGTTGCTGCTGGCCCCGTGGGCGTCGGTCGTTCGTCTGCGGCGGGCGCGGGCGATTCTCTGCGCCCCGCCTGTCGCTGACATCAGCTCCCACCGTGAGTGGCCTCGGTGGGCCGGCCGTTTCGGGTGCCCTCTGTGGAGGCGCGTCGAACCGTGTCGGCTCGGCGCGGATCGCTGCCGGCTCGTCTTTTGGCAGGTCCTTGAGCGCAGCGCCGGACGGGAGTGCGCCGACCAGTTCGTTTGCCGGCGCCAGCGTGTTGCGCCGGCGCGCAAACCAGTTCGGCATCGGCTCGAGCGGCCCGGCAGGCGACTCGGTGTTGAGCCGCTCCAGCATGTCGAGATACTTGCGTTCGACAATC
>JACCSI010000452.1 GCA_013813075.1 Acidobacteriota bacterium
GGGGCCGGGGCAGGTGCCGGCTGGGGCGCCGGTTCGGGCTCCTGGGCCGTCGCGGCGGTCGCGTGTCCGAGCCACAACGCGGCGACAAGAAAAGCCGACAACAGGACCGATCTCATGGGGAATCTCCTCAATCAAGCTCTCAGCAACGGCCTTGCCAGTTCAAGCACACCAATATTCGCATCTTATTCGTCTCCGGCACGGGGGATGCGCGCCGGATCGTCACCTGGCGGCACCACCCGGTCCGACTTTCTTGACACTCGTTCGAACCAGCAGATAGCCTCGGAAGATGATTCATGCCACGACGATCCTGGCGGTGCGGCACAAAAATAAGGCCGTGCTGGCCGGAGACGGTCAGGTGACGCTTGGCACGTCGATCGTCAAGCACGGCGCGAAAAAGATCCGTCGCCTCTACAACGAGAGTATCCTCGCGGGCTTCGCGGGATCTGCAGCCGATTCGTTTGCGCTCTTTACCCGGTTCGAACAGAAGCTGGAGCAGTATCGTGGCAACCTCGATCGCGCCGCCGTCGAACTGGCAAAAGACTGGCGCACCGACCGCGCCCTGCGGCGCCTGGAAGCGATGCTGATTATCCTGGACAAGCACAAGACGTTCCTGCTGTCGGGCACGGGCGATCTGATCGAGCCCGACGATGGCATTATCGGAATTGGATCGGGCGGTGCGTTCGCGCAAGCCGCGGCCAAGGCGCTGGTACGCCACAGCGAACTCGACGCGCGGGCGATCGCGCAGCAGTCGATGCAGATCGCGTCCGAGATCTGCGTCTACACCAACAGCAATATCACCGTCGAAGAACTCTGAGTCGCAGAACACCCCACAGGCACATCGCAGAAGCGACGTCGAAGACACGCAGGACACCGAACAGCGAAGCTATAGAAAGCACTGAAGTGATACGACTCCCGGAACGAACGCCCTCATCGATTGATGCTCTGACGCCGCGCGAAATTGTCGCGGAGCTCGACAAACACGTCGTCGGCCAGAAAGCCGCCAAGCGGGCGGTGGCGATCGCGTTACGCAATCGGATGCGGCGGCAGAAACTGTCGGCCGAGATGCGAGATGACGTCTTGCCCAAGAACATCCTGATGATCGGCCCGACCGGTGTCGGCAAGACCGAGATTGCGCGACGGCTGGCGAAACTGGCGCAGTCACCATTCTTGAAGGTGGAAGCGTCGAAATTCACCGAGGTCGGCTATGTCGGCCGGGATGTCGAGTCGATGATTCGCGATCTCGCCGAGATTGCCGTCAACATGGTGCGCGAGGAGCAGGTGCTGGCGGTGCGCGGCAAGGCGCAGGAAAATGCTGAGGATCGGTTGCTGGATTTACTGTTGCCGCCGAGGCCCTTTGCGCCCGACGAGAATGCCACCCAGGTCCGCGAGGAGACGCAGCGGACGCGCGATCGCCTGCGCGAGCAACTGCGGGAAGGTCGCTTTGAGGATCGGCTTGTCGAGATCGAGGTCCGCGAGAAAGGCGGGTTTCCGTCGCTCGAGATCATCAGCGGTGCCAATGTCGAAGAGGTCGAGTTCAATCTCAAGGACATGATGCCCGGACTCTTCCAGGGCCGGTCGAAGAAGAAGCGGGTGGCAGTGCGCGACGCCAAGGGCGCGCTCGCGCAGGAAGAAGAGCAGAAGCTGATCGACATGGAGCAGGTGGCGCGCGTGGCCGTCGACCGCGTGCAGGAGGCTGGCATCATCTTCGTCGATGAGATCGACAAAATCGCCGGCCGCGAAGGGGGACACGGCCCCGACGTCAGCCGCGAAGGGGTCCAGCGCGACATTCTGCCGATCGTGGAAGGCACGACGGTGAACACCAAGCACGGCATGGTCCGCACGGATCACATACTGTTCATCGCGGCCGGCGCCTTTCACGTGTCGAAACCTTCCGACCTGATCCCTGAGCTGCAGGGACGTTTTCCAATTCGCGTCGAGCTCGAGGCCCTGGGCCAGGCCGAATTCGTGCGTATTCTGACAGAACCGCGCAGCGCCTTGGTGAAACAGTACGTGGCATTGATGGCCACCGAGGGGCTCGATCTGACGTTTGCCGAAGATGCGATTCACTTGATTGCGGAGTTCGCCGCACTCGTCAACGAACGCACCGAAAACATCGGGGCGCGCCGGCTGCATACGGTCATGGAGCGCCTCCTCGACGAGATCTCGTTTGACGGGCCAGAGCTCGCCGAGAAATCGATTACGATTGACGCCGCCTACGTCCGCCGCATGCTGGCCGACATCGTCAAGAACGAAGATCTCTCGCGCTACATCCTGTGAAAGAGGCCAGGTCTCTGTGTGTACTGCTCGCGGTGCTGTTCGTGGGTGGCTGTGGCAAGAAGGGCAATCCGCTGCCCCCGCTGCAGCGCATTCCGGTCGCGCCCGCCGACTTCAGCGTCAGCCGCATCGAGGACGATGTTTACGTCCAGTTCACTGTCCCGGGCCTGAATGTCGACGGAATTGGTCCCGCTGATATCGCGCGCGTCGAACTCTATGCCGTGACCGCAGAGCGCGAGCCTCGGCTGGGTGACCACATGGACTTCGACGACCTGCGTCTACGATCGACGCTGGTCGCATCGGAGCAAGTGCGCCGGCCTACTC
>JACCSI010000457.1 GCA_013813075.1 Acidobacteriota bacterium
TCCATCAAACGCCCAGGTGTCGCGACGACGATGTCGGCGCCGGCCTTGAGTCCGCGTTCCTGCGGATCCATCGGCATCCCGCCGAACACCGGTACCGTCGATACCGGAGAGTGATACGTCAACCCGACCAACGCGTCCTCGATTTGCACGACGAGCTCGCGCGTCGGTGCGAGGATCAGTGCGCGCGTGTAGTGCTCGCGCGCGGGGTCGCCAAATGGCGGCTGTTCGTTCATCAACCGCTGCAGGATCGGCAGCGCGAATGCCAGCGTCTTGCCGGTGCCGGTTTCCGCGCAGGCGACGACATCGCCGTCTTCGAGTGCGCGTGGGATGACGGCGCCCTGGACAGGACGCGTCCCTTCGAAACCGAGGTCACGCAGACCCTGCATCAACTGCGGATGCAGCGACATCGCCGAGAACGGGATCGGAGCGGCGTCCGGGTCGATCGGTTCCCAGGGTATGTCTGGCCCGACGACCGTGGTTTCGATTGCGAGCGGACCGTGGCTCGAACGGGAACGGCGCGAACGCGAGGAATCCTGACGGGACCCGGACCGGCCCCTCCGCGGTGTTCGGGCAGAGGCGGTTGCTGGTGAACTCAATGGGTATGTTACCGGGCGCGAAATGTGACGATGCCGCGCTGAGGATCGTAAGGTGAGATGCCGACCGTGACTCGGTCGCCTGGCACGACTTTGATGCGAAAGCGGCGCATCCGGCCACTCAGTTGCGCCAACACCTCATGGCCGGCGTCCACCTGCACGCGATAAAGGCCACCACTGTGCACGGCCACAACCGTGCCCTGCATGTCGATAAGATCGTCCTTGCTCATTCGTTAAGCAACCATTATGCCACACATGAGGTTTCCTCGCCCAGCTCGGGCGGGCTCACGAGTGCGCGCCGCTTCACGCGTGCCGCACGCGCCGCACCCAGAGTCCTACGGCGCAAGCCCCCTCACTGCGTCCTCCACCCGACGGGCTGACGCGGCGTAGTCGTCGCCTGTTAAGCGCATGGGAGAACCGAACGCCACGCGGACGCGTCCGGGTCGCGCCATCTTGTCTTTGACATGAAGAATCTCGTGCACGCCGTCGATCCGGACGGGCACGATGGGCAATTCGAGCCGCGACCCGATCATCCCGATGCCACCGAGAAACGTCGCCATCTCGCCCGTTTGTGAACGCACGCCTTCTGGGAAAATAAGCACCGAAAACCCATCGGCGGTGACCTCGCCGATGTAGCGCAACGTTTGCCGCGCTCCCGCTTCACGCTGCGGCAAAGGGAACGCGTTGAAGAAAAAGGCGGCGAGGTAATAGTTCAGACGCTTGATGAACACCTGGCGTCGCGGCTGGCCCTCCGGGAAGAAGTGGGCCTTGAAAAATTCCTTGGACATTGCCGGCGCAACGGTCTTGCGCAGGTGACCCGGCAGGGCAGCGAGAATCACCGGTACGTCGAGATGACTTTGGTGATTTGCGGCAAAGACCACCGGACCGTGGATGTCGCGCAGGTGCTCGCGGCCCTCGACCTGTATCCACGCGAACATCCGGGCCAGTGGCAGGATCCAGGTCGCAAGACTGAGGCGACGAATCACGGCAACGCTGGTGGCGCGGTTCCAACGCGGGAAGTCGACCGGCTCGGCGACATCGGCTTGCGGGGGGGGCTCCTTCAACAGGGCTTTGACGTCGTCGATGGTTCTGGCGGCAGCGAACCGCCCCTCGTCCACGCGAGTCTGGAGGCGGTCCTCCAGTGCCACCATCAACTCGACCCGCTCGAGTGAACTCAATCCGAGAGCCTCCAGTGACGTCTCAGGGCTGACGGTGCGGCCGCCGGCAAACCGTGCGATGAGCGCCGTGACGGGGTCGTCGGAGCTAGTGGCCGCCGGGGGCCGTACGCCCGAGGCGACCCACTCACGAATCGCCTGGCGCTTGAGTTTTTTGGTCCCTTCTGTCCGCGGCAGCTCCCCGCCGGTCCACACCGAGAAACTGCGAATGCGCTGATGGTCCTGCAGCGAAAGATTCGCCGTCGCCACGACCGTCTCCGGCGTGTGCGGGGGGTCGAGCGCCAGCACCGCGTGCACCCGCTCCTGCGCGGCATCCAGACTGGCCACCACCGCCGATTCCCGCACCCCTGGTTGCGCATTCAACACGCGTTCGACGTCATCCGGAAAGACGTTGAGTCCTTCCGGTGTGATGATCAGTTCCTTCTTGCGGCCCTTGATGAAGACGCGTCTCTCCCCATCGATCTCGCCGACATCGCCGGTATGCAGCCACCCTTCGTCATCGACCGTGCGATCGCCACTGTGGTCGCCGTAATAGCCGGTTGTGACGTTCTCGCCGCGCACGAGGATCTCGCCATCGCCGGCAATCTTGACTTCAACCCCGGCGATCGGTGTCCCGACCGACCCACTCGTGGTCTTGAACGGATGATTCAGCGTGACGATGGGCGCGGTTTCCGTGAGGCCATAGCCCTGAATGACGACGAAACCCAGCCGCTTCCAGAACTCTTCGAGTGGCGCGGACAGCGGCGCGGCGCCGACGATGAACGCCCAGAACTTGAATCCGAAAGCGCGGTGGACGGTGCGATAACGCCACCAGCGTGCCGGAATCGACACGCGTCGTTTGGTCGTGGCGGAGCTGGAGCTCTCGTCTGCAGTAGACGCGTCCATGCGCAGCGCGTGGTCTTTCAGCACATCAAGAATCTTCGGCACGCAAACGATCACGGAAATGCGCCACGTTTTCACGATGCGCACAATGTCGTGCGGGTTGAAACTACGCATGAAGACCACGGTGCCATCCACCATGGGGGGAATGTTGGTCGCCATCGACTGGCCGAACATGTGGCTCAGTGGCAGCAGATTGAGGAACCGTATCGGCAAAACCGGCCGTGCGTACTTTTTGTATTTACGCACCTCGCGTTCGACCGGCACCACGTTAGCGAGGATGTTGCGATGGCGAATCACCACCCCCTTGGGCTCGGCCGTGGCGCCGGAGGTGAAGACGACCTGCGCGATGTCGTCGGGCGCGACCGCGACGGTCGGCATCGCGGCAGCGCTAGTCCAGTCCACGTCCGCGAGTTTCCACGCGCCATCGATCGGCGCGACCTCGCTGCCCGTGACGATTGTCCGCGCCTCGACGATGCCCGCGACCTTTTGAAGGAACCCGGCCGAGGCCCGGTAGTCAATCGGCACGACGACAACGCCGGCGATGACGCAGCCCCAGTAACAGACGATCCATTCGGGACAGTTCTCGCCCCACAACACGACCTTGTCGCCTTTGCTGATGCTGGCGCTCGCCAGCCGTGCGGCAAACACTCGGGCCGCCTGCGTGACCGCGGTGTAGGTATGGCGACGGACACGATACCCGTCGTCGTAGACGAGGAAGTCGCCGCGGTGCCTTTCCAGGTCGCGGAAGAGGTCGATGAGCGTTTCGCGTGGCATGGCAGTGGAGGCGCACCCCGCCGGCAAAGGGGTCACTGTCGCCTGGTATGCCTTGCATTATGATCCACTCGTTGCCACCGAACCTTCCGCCGGCGTTTATCGTCGGCGCACATTACGACACCTTCCTGCAGCGGGGTCTGAAGCGGTTTTTCGAGCGCGCGACGCTCGAAACCGAATCGGTGCCCTCGCCGTCGTCCGATGGCCGGTTGGCGATCGACCCGACCGAAGACCCGTCGGCGCTGACGGTGCGTTGGTTTGGCAACCGTTACGTATTGCGGGTGCCGTCGCGGCGGCCGTTTACGTCGCACGAGGTGCGTTTCGCGCGCGCCATCGGCAGCGTGCTGGAGTCGCGCTACCGGGCCATCTTGAATCCGCAACTCATGGTGGAGCGCGCGGGGCTTTTTCGCGGCGCCATTGAGGACCGCTACGTCGGCGCCTTCTTCGACGGCACGCCGTATTCTCCGCGCGCGGACGGTGGACGCTCCGAGCGTGTGGCCGAAGTCCTCGAGATGCTGCGCATTGCGGCGCTCTCCAGCTATGAGAACCAGCCGATTTCGACCGGGGTGCTGTTGCTCGAGGGCGACGCCGACCCGATCGGCGCATACCCGGCGTCAGAACGCGACCGGCCGCACTATACCGGAGCCCTGACGTCGATTAAGAGCTTCTTCCGACTCGCCGACGGTCTGCGCACCGTGTTTCTCGTGGCACGTGACGGCCGCCTGCTCGACATTGTCGACATCGGCCGTTGGGGCTGGGCCTCTGTGGGTCCCGGGGAAGTCGACGTGCCGTGCGCACGCGCCTATGCCGCGCACGCGGCCGCGACTCGTTCGGGCCGGCACGTCTGCGTCGTGCTCAGTCCAAGCCGAGAAATCAAGGTCTTCGGTGATGGCGCGCAGCTCTTCACCTTTCGCAATGCCGACTGGCACCTGCTCGACTTGCAGTCGAAGTACGTCATGTGGGCGGCCGCGGTGGGCCGGCCCGCCCTGGCGCGCCGTCTGTTTCAGACGGCGCTCGATCTATCGGATGCCCGCGAGGGGGCCTTGTTCGCCGTGTTGCGGCGGCCGATTGAGTCCCTCCATGAGTTGGTGGCGGACCAGGATCGACTGGACATGGAGCTGGTGGGCGAACAGTCGGATCCGGATACACCGTCGCGGCGTCATTTGCTCCACGTGTTAGCGGGGCGCAGCGTGACCGACCTCGACGCAAGCGTACTTGACGCGTTGGCGACCCTTGACGGTGCGGTGGTAACGGAACCGGGCGGTCAACTCCTTGCCGTGGGTGCCATCCTGCGTCATCCGCAAAGCGCCGTGCCGAGAGCGGAAGGCGTGACGGAAGGCGCGCGCACGACCGCGGCGGTGGCGGCAAGCCGCTACGGTCCAGTCCTCAAAGTCAGCGAAGATGGAATGATCACGTTTTACGACGCCGGCAAGGTGTGGGATATCTAGGTCAGCTACAATGAGCGCTCCATGACGCGTAGGTAAACGATGCGGGTATTTTTGACGGGCGGAACGGGCTACGTCGGGTCTGCGGTGCTCGATGCGCTGTTGCGCGCGGGACATCGTGTGACGGCGCTCGTCCGTGACCCCGAAAAAGCCGCGCGGCTGACCGCGCGCGGAGCCACAACCGTCGTTGGCGAGCTTGGCGCGCCGAAAACATTTGCGTCGGCTCTCGTGGGCACTGAGGCGGTCGTCCATACGGCCTATGAGATGTCGCCACGCGGCGTCGAGAAAGACCGCGACGCCATCGAGACGCTGCTCTCGTCGCTCACGCCCGCCGCGTCGGGCGAACCGCCGACCTTCATTTACACCTCAGGCATCTGGGTGCTCGGCAACACCACCAAAGCGGCCGACGAAGAGATGCCGATCGACCCGGTGGCGCACGTCGCCTGGCGGCCCGCCCACGAGCAGCGCGTGCTCGACGCCGGGCAGAATGGCGTGCGCACGGTCGTGGTGCGGCCTGGAATCGTGTATGGCGGCTCGCGCGGCATCGTGTCGGACCTGCTGAAGGACGCGTTGAACGGCATGATGCGGGTCATCGGTCCAGGCAAGAATCGCTGGCCGACAGTGTACGACCGTGACCTAGGTGACCTCTATGCGCGGCTGTTGCAGGCGCCAGGTGCCAGCGGCATCTACCATGTCAACGACGAAACCGACGAGCGGGTCAACGACATCGTCGACGCGATTGCCGACCATCTATCGCAGCGTCCAGACATCCGTCACATGCCGATTCCGGAAGCACGGCGCAAGCTTGGGACCTACGCCGATGCACTCGCTCTGGATCAACGCGTGCGCAGCCCGCGCGCCAAAGCCCTCGGCTGGGCCCCCACGCTATCGAGCATCACTGCCAACGTACCGCGGTTGTTCGAAGAGTTCCGTCGCGGCAACCGCTCCTAGCCGGCGCCCCCATCTGTTGCTCGGCCTGGCGACCTTACGGCGGGCGCTGATATTCATCGTCTGCTCCGGGTCTAACGTGGCTGGACCGCCGGACGCAGGGGCCGCTGCCAATCGAAGATGGCGTTGTGCTTTTCGAGGTGCGCCACGATGAAATCGCGCCGCTTGAGCATCGCACTGATTTCATTTGGCGCCAGGTAATCCGCCATCGTCGAGGTCAACGTCGCTTTGTCGAGCGTTTTGAGGCGGGCGAGAACCGTGCGATCACACTGGGCGATGTTGCCTGGCGTCTGGGGTGCATTGAACAGGCGGAAGGCGCGAGAGTGATCGATCATCCAGATTCGCCAGTCTTTGTCGATCAGGAGATTGCCAAGGTTGCGGTCAACGTTGGAGATCAGTTGATCGAAGAGCCGCACGTGCCACATCTGCTCGTTCCACTGGCGTCCGTTCGGTGAGCTGAGGTTCTTCTTCAAACGCGCCTTTTCATCCATCAGCACATCGTCCACCCACCAGGTGAACGAACCAGGTTTGCCGTCGTGCCGACGCTCGACGCTCGCTGGGGTCATGCCGAGATCGAGCAGGCGGTCGAGGCGGTAGGCGGCCACGTTGTAGCGCCAGGTGTCGCGGAAGTTGAGTTCCGTTCCGCGAACGGTTTCGAACCGCTGCTTGAACTCGTCGATGGTCTGGATACTCGCGTCGTGCGTGATGCGGCCATCGGTTAGCGTGGCTCTCAGCGTGCCGGTGACACCAGTGTTGACGCCCCGAGTGCGGACAATTTTGGCTGTCGCGAGGAACGCCTCCTGTTCGGGTAATGAGAGGACTGGCGCCGCAATCGGCGACTGGGCCGCTTGAGCATGCAGCCGCCCCGGCGACGGGACCGCAACGGCGAGGCTCGCCAGAGCCAATACGATGACCAACCTGCGCCGGAACACATCGTCCACATCCCCTCCCGTTCTGGTTTGCCGAATCTTATCGCTGAACCAGTTGGCCGCCAACGTCCGTCCCCACTTTCCAGGGCGACTTCAAGGCCTGTCTGGTGAACGACTTGCACTCGCAACCTCCGTCCGCACCGAAGTCCGAGCGACTTCCGTCCCCATCTATACTGAGCGACATGATCCGCAAGGCGCTCGTGGCTCTTTCAATATCCGGTCTCGTCGCGTGCAGCCAGACGTCCGCCCCGGCGTCCTCGCCGCAGCCAGCAGGTCCCGCAGAAAACGAGATTGCGAGCGGACCGTTGACCGCGCACCTGCAGGCGCTTGCCGCGGACGACATGGGAGGTCGCGCGCCCTCTACCCCGGGCGGACAGAAGGCCGCCGACTACCTGGCCGCAGAGTTGAAAAGGCTCGGCGTCGAACCTGGCGGCGAAAGCGGCACCTACTTCCAGCAGGTCCCGATCGTCGAATCGACCGTGGATCGATCCTTCAGCCTGAGCGTGCCCGGCAACACCTACCGCTACTTCGAGGATGTGGTCGCGTTCTCTGGTACCGAACAGGCGCGCGTCAACGTGCAAGGCGACGTTGTCTTCGTTGGCCACGGCATCGTGGCGCCCGAGCAAAACTGGAACGACTATCAAGGCGCCGATGTGAAAGGCAAGTGGGTGTTGGTCATGGTGAACGATCCGCCCGCACCCGCGGGTGAACCGGACCTGTTCGGTGGCAACGCGCTCACGTATTACGGCCGCTGGACCTACAAGTTCGAAGAGGCGGCGCGGCAGGGCGCCGCCGGCGCCATCCTGATTCACACCGACGCCTCGGCGACCTATCCGTGGCAGGTCGTGCAGTCATCCTGGAGCGGCACGCAGTATTCGTTGCCTCCAGCCGACGGCGCGCCGGCTCTTGGCGTCAAAGCCTGGATCAAAAATGACGCAGCGGTGGACCTCGTCAAGCGTGGCGGCCACAACCTCGATAAGTTGCGTGCCGAGGCGGTTACGCGCGGGTTCAAACCGGTGCCACTTAACGTGCGTGCCGCTGCGACCTTGCAGCAGCGTTCGTCGCGCAAGACCTCACCGAACGTGATTGGCGTGGTCAAGGGCACGAACGACGACGAGGCGGTCGTGTTCACCTCGCATTACGACCACTTTGGCACCCGCGACGCGCAGCCTGGCGACACGCCCGACACCGACCGCATTTTCAACGGGGCGTATGACAACGCCTCCGGTATCTCTGGTCTGCTGATGATTGCGCAGGCGAT
Organism: Acidobacteriota bacterium; assembly: GCA_013813075.1. Classification (GTDB taxonomy): domain Bacteria; phylum Acidobacteriota; class Vicinamibacteria; order Vicinamibacterales; family UBA2999; genus JACCSI01. The sequence goes on from JACCSI010000457.1 coordinate 8,005, forward strand.
GGCCAAAGCCCCCGAAAAACCGGGTCGGTCGATGTACTTCGTGTTTACGACGGCCGAAGAGTCCGGTCTGCTCGGGGCGGAATACTTTGCGCAGCATCCCGTTATCCCCATGGATCGGGTCACCGCGAATATCAATGTCGATGGCCTGAACTACCTCGGGTCAAGCAAGGACATCGTCTTGCTTGGCGCCGACCGATCTTCCCTTGGGCCGATGGCCGAAGCGCTGGCGAAGGAGCGTGGGCGTTCATTGGGGGCGGATCAGCACCCAGAGCGCGGCTACTTCTTCCGCTCGGACCATTTCCCGCTCGCGAAGGCGGGCGTTCCTGCGTTATCGATCAGCGAGCCTCGCGAGTTCACAGGCGATAATGCGGCGGAGTTGAAGAAAAAGCAGGAAGCCTACAACACGACCGATTACCACCAGCCGAGCGACGAGTACGATCCACGCTGGAACTTTGCCGGTGGAATCGAAGACCTCAAGTTCCTGGCGCAACTCGCGTGGCGTATTGCGGCCCAGTCGGACGCGCCCAGGTACAACGAAGGCGACCAGTTTGCGAACGCACGCAAATAGCCACACCAAGCACACACCGGACAACACGGCACGATGATCACAAAGAGCGCTCTCGTTAGTCTGGCCGAGATCGAAGCTGCCGCGGTCCGCATCCGGCCCGCCGCGCGCATTACCCCGTTGATCGAGGTGCTGTATCCGGGCACCACGGCGACCGATGCCACGCTGTTTCTCAAGTGTGAAAACTTCCAGCCGATGGGCGCGTTCAAGATTCGCGGTGCCTACAATATGGTGGCGCAACTCTCCGCGGATGAACTCGCGCGTGGCGTCATCACGTACTCGTCCGGCAACCACGGTCAGGCGGTCGCTCTTGCCGCCCGTGCGCTTGGCGCCAAGGCCGTGATTGTGATGCCAACCACGGCACCGAAGGTGAAGGTCGAGGGCGCTCGTGGCTATGGTGCAGAAGTAGTGTTCGCCGGCACCACCTCGCTCGATCGTAAAGTCAAGGCGGAGGAGATTGCTGCCGAGCGAAACCTGGCTATGGTGCCGCCGTTTGATCATCCAATGGTGATCGCGGGGCAGGGCACGGTCGCGCTCGAGATTCTCGATCAGTGCCCGAGGGTTGGGTGCGTGGTCGTGGAAGTCGGCGGTGGGGGGCTCAGCTCCGGCGTATCAGCCGCAATCAAGCAGCGCCATCCTGCCATTCGCGTCGTTGGCGTCGAGCCCGAAGGTGCTGCCAAGATGAAGCGCTCGCTCGAAGCGGGACGGCCGGTGACGCTCGCCCGCGTCGGCAGCATTGCGGATGGCCTCATGACCGTGCGGCCCGGCGACCTGACGTTCGAACACGTGCGGACGTTCGTGGACGAGGTCGTGACGGTGTCGGATCGCGACATGATTCGCGCAATCGCCTGGCTGTACCGTCATGCCCGCATCGTCGTCGAACCAAGTGGTGCGGTGACGACGGCGGCTGTCATGCTTGGCCTTGGTGGGATTGATCCGGTCAACGGTCCCGTCGTTGCCATCATCAGTGGGGGCAATGTCGAAGCGCACAAGTACGCGGAATACATCACGAGTTGACGTGAACCTCGAGAGCCCGCGGCTCCACCTGTTGCTGATGGTGGCGCTGTGCGCCGCTGGAGGGCTGGTCGCGATTGGTTACGTCATTTACACCGCGCCGGTGTTGCTCGGCGAGATTGCACTGGACGCCGCCGTCGTCTCTGGCCTCTATCGCCGTCTCAGCAAGAAGGAGCCCTCCCATCGGGCGTCCACGACGGTGAAACACACGTCGATGCCAGCCATCGTTCTACTGTGCTTTGTCGCCGTCGCTGGATACGCGATGGAACAGGTTGCGCCAGAGGCGCGCTCAATCGGTGGCGTGGTGCGCAGGCTTAGCGAACGAGCCCTCGCGCTTTGACCACGGCCGCTTCCAGATCCGCCACCACGCCATCGAGTTGCAACTCGTAAACGACCTTCAGTATCCGCCCCATCTCCGGGCCAGGCGCGACGCCCAGGTTGAGCAGGTGCCGGCCCATCAGGAGCGGTTCTGGCGGTTTGTGCTCGACGCCGAGACTCCGCGCCTTGTCGAGAAACCAATCCATCGCCGTGCAATCGAAGTGCCCGCCGCGCCCCAGGCAGTCAGCTTTCGCCACCCGCGCCAGTAGTTCCATGTCGACCTTCTGCGCGAGCCGTCGAAACGCGCCATCGGACACCTCGTCGCGCACGTTGTAAAACGCCCCTGGCTTCAGATGATGCGCGGTAATCCCGAGCACCTGCGTGCGCACGTCGAACGCGTCGAGGGCATGGATGTTCAACCGCTCGAGCAGTTGTGTCGCCGGGCCAACCCCGGCCTCCTCGTGTGCCAGCGAGCGAATCCGGCCGTCGATCAACGCGGTTGTCGATGGCTTGCCGAAATCGTGACACACCGCTCCGAGCATGACCGTGGCCAGCCGCGCCCGATCGAGATCACCGTTGCGCTGCCGCGCCTCGTCAATCACCATCAGCGTGTGAGTCCACACGTCGCCCTCGGGATGCCATGCGGGCTCCTGCGGACACCCAATGAGTGCGTGCATCTCCGGCAGCAATCTCGCAGTGACATCGACATCGCGCGCCAGCATGAAGCCAATCGAAGGCCGCGTCGCTCTGAGCAGCAGTTTTTCGATCTCGCCCCAGACGCGTTCGGCCGGCAAATCGTCGAGCGGGATACGGCGGCAGATCTCTTTTGTCGCGGCGTCCGCGGAGAGGTTGAAGCGCGCGGCGAACTGCACGGCGCGTAACACCCGCAGTGAATCGTCGGCGAAGGTGTCGGCGTCGACGATTCGCAGCACTCGTCGTGTCAGATCGTCGCGGCCGCGGAATGGATCGATGTACTCGTCGGTCAACGGGTCCCACGAGATGGCGTTGACCGTGAAGTCGCGGCGCCGCGCGGCGTCTTCGAAGGACATCTCCGGATCGCCCGTGACGGCAAAACCTTTGTGCCCGCGGCCCGTCTTCGATTCGCGCCGCGGCAGGGCCACGTCCACGTCGCCAATTTTGTAGACCGAGAAATGTTGGCCAACGGCTTCGACGCGGCCAATCCGCTCGAGCAGTGCCCGCAGCCGATCCTCTCGGATGCCGAAGACTTCGACGTCGATTTCCGTCGATTCTTCGGCCGGCACGCCGAGCAGCCGATCGCGCACGTAGCCGCCGACGACCACCGCCCTGCCGCCGCAATCGCGGACGTGGCGCCCGATCACCAGAGCTTGTGCGAAAGGCGTCGCGGTCGTCACCGGCCAATTGTAGGATCGACTGGTGTCGTTTCACCTGCGCTGCCCATCCGAGCGCACGGTTGCCGCATCTCTCGCCGCCGCGCAGCATCAGTCCTTGACGTATCAGCCGATCGGGCTGGCCCTGGCGCCTCGCGTGGGCTACTGGACTGACGACGCCGGTGCGGTGATCGGGCAGGGCGACGCAGCGTTCGCGCGCGCGCGTCGGGCGCTGGAGCAATGGCAGCAGTTCGATCTCGGCTGGACACAGGTGTTTCCCAAACGCGCTGCCATCGTCGAGGGCACAGTCGTCGTGGTGCGGGTGCGACATCTGCGGTTCTGGTCGTTGAATCCCTGTCGCATCGTGTCAACCCGCGAGACCGCACACGAATTCTCGTTTGCCTATGGCACGCTCCCGACCCATGCAGAATCGGGTGAAGAGATCTTCAAAGTCACACTCGACGCCGCCACAGGCGACGTGCGCTACGACATCAGGGCGGTATCACGCGCGCAGGCGCTGCTGGCGAAACTGGGCGGGCCAGTCACCCGGGGATGGCAAGCGCGCTTTCGCGACCACTCGATTGCGGCCATGCGGCGTGCGATCGTCAATGACAAGGCACACCCGCACGGATAGCATTGCATACCCAGTGTCACCGGTTCTCGGCAGAGCAGGCGGGTTCTTGCGACTCGCAACTGGCGGTCCGCCGCCGTGATCCTACGCCGCGCGCGAATGAGCGACCGCGAGGACGTGTGGTCGATTTTCCATGCTGTCGTCTCGACCGGCGACACCTACGCGTTCGCGCCGGATACCTCAGTGGCTGTTGCCGCCGACTACTTTGTGGGCTCGGAGATGGTGGCATTCGTGGCCGAGGTCGATGGACGTGTCGTCGGCATGTACAAACTGATTCCGAACCGCCGCGATCTGGGCGCGCACGTGGCCAACGCGTCGTTCATGGTCCATCCGGAGGCCGCCGGCCGCGGCATTGGCCGGGCGCTGGGGGACCACTGCCTGCGACAGGCCCGGGTGCGCGGCTTTGCTGCCATGCAATTTAATTTCGTGGTCAGCACCAACACCCGCGGTGTGGCGCTGTGGCAGAGTCTTGGTTTCGTGGTGATGGCCACCCTGCCAAACGCTTTTCGACACCAGCGGCACGGTCTGGTTGACGCATACGTCATGTTTCGATCGCTCGACGACATCGTGCCCGTGTTTGGCGCCGCGCGCCCGGACATCAGCCCGATCGCGCGACCAAGTGCCTATGCGCTGATCTACGACGAGCAGCGAAGAGTGGCTGTCGTTCGCGCCGGCGGCGGCATCTTGCTGCCTGGGGGTGGTATCGACGATGGCGAGACGCCGGAGGAGGCCGCAGTACGCGAGTCAGCCGAGGAGTGTGCCTTGGAGATTCGTGTCGTCGGTCCACGCGGGAGGGCCGTGCAGTTTGTGCACGCCCGCGAGACCAAGGACTGTTTCGAGAAGCACAGCACCTTCTTCGAGGCCACTCCCGTCTCCACACGTCAGGGCGTCATTCCTGACCATAGCTGGCAATGGCTTTCACCCGCCGCGGCACAATGGGCATTAACCTACCCGAGTCACCGATGGGCACTCAATACATAGCGTTTCTGCGCGCCATCAATGTTGGCGGGCATATCGTTAAAATGGCGGAGCTGAAGAAAGTGTTCGAAGCCGCGCGGCTCGACGACGTCGCGACGTTCATTGCCAGCGGTAACGTGATCTTCTCGTCACGGGCCAGGGATGCCGCAAAACTGGAG
>JACCSI010000460.1 GCA_013813075.1 Acidobacteriota bacterium
GTTTGCCGACGCTGCGCAGACAATCGGTGTCGGCGCGGCGTTCACGAACAATGGCAGCAGCGACGCGGTCAACATGGGGCCGCCAAATCAACCGGCATTTACTATCAGCGCCGCCAGCATCGGCAAAGCCATCGGAGAAGGATCTCCGACCGATAGTGCACCGATCGCGTGGGCCGCGGACGCGGGCAGTATCGTCGCGTCGAGCGGCGACCTCGGCGTAACCTTTGGGTTTATTCGGGCGCACAAGCCGGAAACAGGTCGCCCCGGCGCCACGCCATTCATCACGGTCTGGCGCCGCGCGAGTGTCAACGATCCGTGGCGCTACGTGGCTGAATAGCTATTGCCCGAATCGCGGGTTGACGATAGCGGCGAAGCGCGAGCCAAACCGGTATTGAATGCCGATTTCGAATCGCGCCTCAAAATCGCTCTGCAGCTGACGTAACCGCAGCAACACTTCTTCCGACGACGCGTCGCGCCGCGGCAACGCGAGTTGGTCGCGAATGCGCGACGCCGACGCTTCGATGCTGACCGATAGTCCGCGCGTAACGCGCACGTCCACCTCCCCGTCGACTTCCAGGCGATGCGTCGAGAGCCCGGGGAAATAGTTCGATGCTTCGACACGCCCCTCGAGCGTGCCCCACGGCTCGCGCTGCTCGAAGGTGGCCGACAGTTCCTGGCGCGCGCGCGTTTCTTCCACCCTGCCGTAGAGCGTCTCTTCGTAATAGCGGAATCGCGAGCCGCCAATCGCGTACTGCACGCGAAACTGCCGACGGGTGTACATCGCGTAGGGAAAGAAATTCCATTCAATCGCGGGTGACAGATTGATGGCAAGTCTGGTGTTGTCAAATGTGGACGACCGCACTCTGCCGGTCGCGCCTGCCGACCAGTGGTCGCCGAGACTTCGCACGGTCAACCAGTTGAAGGCGCGGTTCTCGCGGACGACCGCCAGACGCGAGCCGTCGTCCAGATCGAACTCATCGCGGTTCTCGCTGACGTTGACGCCGAACGTCACCTTCCACTGTGGCGTGATCCGATCTGCCCCGCCGGAAAGACCCCAATTGCGCTGGCTCGTCGATTCTTCCGATTCGAGGTTGGCGAAGGCGTTGAGGTTGAATAACCACCGCCTCCATGGGTCTCCCGAGGTGGCAGACGAGGCCGCATTCGCGCCGTCAACCGTGGCGCTGATGGCGAGACCGGGGGGAAGGTCCGTGGGCGCAAGATACGACAGCAGTCCGAGCGTCAGCGCCGACGCTAGCTGCCGCCGGATGCGGTCTTCCGAGTCACTTGCCTCGGTGGTGACCTTCAGCGTGCGCGCGGTGGTGGCATACGAGCCGAGTCCGATAAACGCGAGCGTGTACTCATGGCCTCCCGCCCCGGTCTGCGCCCGCGTCATCAACACGTGGACGTCGGCATCGGTGCGATCGCGGACGTACTGCCCGAGGGTCACCTCTTCGCGCAGAAAATCTTCGTAACACGCGCCGCCGCTGCAGTCGAGAAAGATCCGCAGACGACTGTCCGATTGAGAGCTCTGGCCAGCCCGCTCCGCCGCCAGCAACCACGCGACCAATGTGGCCGACGCCAACAACATCCGCCGATTGTTGCATGGAGCGCTACCCCGCCCTCAATGTTACGAGCGGATCAACGGCTGCGGCGCGGGGAGCGGGATTGAGGGACGCCAAGACTGCGACCGCGACGAGCACGGCGGGGACGACGGCAAAGGTCATGGGGTCAGAGATACTGACGCCATAGACAAGGCTCTGGAGCACTCGGCTGAGGACTACCGCGCCAACGACGCCAATCCCCACGCCTATTCCCGCAAGGCCGAGTCCTTCGGCCAGAATCGAGCCGAGAATCGTCCGGCGCTCTGCGCCAAGTGCCAGGCGAATGCCGATGTCGTGTGAGCGTTCGGCCACGAGGAGCGAAATCGTCGCGTAGGTGCCGATGGCCGCCAGCGTCAACGCCAGCACCGCAAACATGCCGAGAAGAAACGCCGCAAAGCGCGGGCCGGCCAGCGCGGTGGCAATCACCTGTTCCATCGACTGCACATCCGCGATGGGCAAATTCGGATCCATTGCACGCACCGTTTGCCGCAGCGCGTCAACGAACGCTAGAGGATCTCCCTCGGTCTTGACGACGATCGCGACACTGCGAGCTGGTCCTCCAGCCGACGGCGCCAGTTGCGCGTGCGGCAAGTACATCTCGGCGCGGGGCTGCTCGACGACAGCGTTGTGGCGTGACGTTCGGACGATGCCGACAATGGTCATCATCGGCAGAGTGCTGCCGGTGCCACCCATCTGGAAGCGCTTGCCAATCGCATCCTGCCCGGTCCAGTACCG
>JACCSI010000465.1 GCA_013813075.1 Acidobacteriota bacterium
ACGCACCACTGGCCGGACCCTCGGCGAGTGTATCGGCCGGCAAGATCGCCAGGCCGGTGAGGGAGGCGGGGGGTTGCTGCGCCAACGCGGTGGTGGCCGCACAAAGCAGGACGGCTGTTCTGGATAATCTGAGCAATTGTGTCGCCTGTCTGCGTGCCTGGGCGGGGCCAAGGCCTCCGCCCTCGACATATGTCACGCTCGCGAGTTCTGGCTCACCACGTGTTCAGGGCTGCCCTGTCTGAGCCAGTCTATAATCCGCGCGTGGAATGGTGGATGTGGCTGACGGGCGGTCTCGTCTTGCTCGTGGTCGAGTTGGTCACACCAAGTGGCTTCTTTGTGATGTTTTTCGGCCTGGGCGCCCTGACGGTCGGTGTGCTCACCCGTCTGGCACTGGCGGGCGAGCCCTGGGCGCAATGGCTCATCTTCACCGTGGTGTCGGTCGTCTATCTGCTGCTCTTCCGCGGTCGCGTACGCCGCGGCCTTGCCACCCCGCCTGCCAATGTCGACACGCTGGTCGGTGAGTTGGCCATCCCTCGCGAACGCATTCTGCCTGGTGAAGTAGGACGCGTGGATTTGCGAGGAACCTTGTGGAACGCGCGCAACGACGCGTCCGCGCTTCTCGAACCCGGACAGCGCTGCCGCGTGACGGGCCTCGACGGTCTCGTCCTGTTCGTGCAGCCTGAGTGAGGAATGTATGGAAGGTGGACTCTTTGTCATCATTCTCTTCGCCATCATGGTCATCATCGTGCTGGCCAAGACGGCGATCGTCGTGCCGCAACAAAGTGCGTACGTGGTCGAGCGCCTCGGGCGGTACTCCGGCACGTTAGGAGCGGGCTTTCACATCCTAATCCCGTTTTTCGACGTCATCCGCTATAAGCACTCACTCAAGGAATCCGCGATCGATATTCCGGCGCAGGTCTGTATCACGCGCGACAACGTGCAGGTGCAAGTCGATGGCGTGCTCTACCTCAAGGTCCTGAATCCCGAGCGCGCGTCCTACGGCATCTCGGACTACCTGTTTGCCATCTCGCAGCTCGCACAGACGACGCTACGCAGCGAAGTTGGTAAGATCGACCTCGACCGCACCTTCGAAGAACGGACCAACATCAATACCTCGGTTGTCGCCGAGCTCGATAAAGCGTCCGAGCCGTGGGGCGTCAAAGTGTTGCGCTACGAGATCAAGAACATCACCCCGCCGCATGACATTCTCGCGGCGATGGAAAAGCAGATGCGCGCCGAGCGCGAAAAGCGCGCCGTCATTTTGACGTCCGAGGGGCAGCGCGACGCGGCCATCAACACGGCCGAAGGCACCAAGCAGGAAACCATCAAAGGGTCCGAAGCCCGCAAGACGCAGCAGATCAACGAGGCCGAGGGGCAGGCGGCCGCGATCCTGTCGGTGGCGACGGCGACGGCCGAAGGGCTACGCCGCGTCGCTGAAGCGACGCGCGTGCCCGGCGGCGCTGAAGCCGTTCAGCTGCGCGTGGCCGAGCAGTACATCAACGAATTCGGCAAGATCATCAACAGTGCCGACACAGTCATTCTGCCCGCCAACCTCGCGGACGTTGCCTCAGTGATTACGACGGCGATGCAAGTGGTCGGTCACCGCGCCGCAGCACCGCGGCCGTAGGCTGGCTCGCGGCGGTGCACGGACAATGTCACGCAGGGACCACATCGAGTATTTATCGCTGTGCGCCTCTGCGTGAACGATTTTCTCTGCATCGAGAACCCCTCCGTGGACGGGGGGGATCACGGGACGTACGCGATGCAATCGATTTCGACGCGGAGGCCCTCGCCCGGGAGTCCCGCAGCCTGGATCGTCGTGCGCGCCGGGCGGTGCTCGCCAAAGATCCGTGAATAGACCGCGTTCATCTGCTGGAACTCGTTCATGTCGAGCAGGAACACGCCACACCGCAGGACGTGCTGCAGGCTCGACCCAGCCGCCTTGAGAATCGTTTCGACATTCTTCAGGCATTGCTCGGTTTGTGCCGTCGCATCCGCGCCGGCAAGCTGTCCGGTGGCAGGGTCAGTCGCGCCTTGACCGGAGACGAACACCAGACGCTCGAATCCCATGCCCGGCGAGTA
>JACCSI010000496.1 GCA_013813075.1 Acidobacteriota bacterium
CGTGCAGGGACCACGGCTGGGACGATGACCAGTTCCGGTCCTGCGAAGTGCGCGAATACACGATGCCCGCGGGCGGATTGACGGTGGACGCCGGGCGGAACGGCGGCATTCGCGTCGAAGGCTGGGACAGAAACGAGATTCACGTCCAGGCAGTGGTCACGGCCAGCGCCCGGCGCGAGGCAGACGCCAAGCGACTCGCCTCGGACGTGCAGGTGCAGGCGGGCGGCGGCCACGTGTCGTCGAACGGTCCATCAACCGAGAGCCGGCAGTGGTGGTCGGTGAGCTACCGCATTCACGTGCCGCGGCACAACGACCTCGACTTGAACGCCAACAACGGCGGCGTCACCATCAGCGGCGTCACCGGCAACATGAAGTTCGATACCACCAACGGCGGCGTCACCTTGCGGGATCTCGGCGGCGATGTGCGCGGCCAGACCCGCAACGGCGGGCTCAAGGTCTTTCTTAGTGGCGATCGCTGGGACGGCGCGGGGATCGACGTCGAGACGTCCAACGGCGGCGTCGAGCTGACCATTCCCGAACGCTACAACGCCGACCTGACGACGCGCACGGTCAACGGTGGATTTCGCACCGACTACCCGATGACCATTCAAGGCGAACTGTTACCACGTCGCGGGTTGTCGACCACTCTCGGCGCCGGCGGTGCGCCCATCCGCGTGCGCACGACCAACGGCGGGCTCAGGATCACCAAGAAATAGGCCCGTGCCTTCACCCTCCGGCGACCAACGCGAGGGAAGCGTCGGCGTATCGGGCAGATTCTGCGGAACCTGGTCGCCAATGCGTTGAATTTTACCGACACCGGATCGGCCGCATCAACGCGCGGGTGGCAACGCGCATACTCCAGCAATTGGAGTGCGTGGTGACGTTGGCGGAGACGGGCCGGCGCGTCCTCGAACTGGTGGAGGCGTCCAGTGAGTTCGATGTGATTCTGATGGACGTGCAGATGCCAGATGTTGACGGCCTCGGCGCCACCCAGGCGCTGCGGGTACGGGAAACCCATCGCGGCCTGCCGCGCTGCCTCGACGCCCGGATGGACGGCTACTTGACGAAGCCGGTTACACTGGCAGATCTCGAACGGGAGATTCGTCAAGTCACAGGTCACGCCGCGGCTGCTACATGAAAAAATTCCTCACCGGCTGTCTCATCGTCGCCGTCCTCGGCGTGGTCGCCATCGCCGTGGGCGGCTACTTCCTCTATCGCGCCGCAAGTCCAGTCATCGAAAACGCCCGCAGCTACCTGCAGGGGTTCTCTGAACTGGACGATCTCGAAAGAGCCATCACCAACCAGTCCCCTCACACGGCGCCGGAGACGGGTGAGCTTACCGAGGCCCAGGTGCAGCGTTTCGCCCGCGTGCAGGACAGCGTCCGCGCCGCGCTGGGCCAACGGATGACGGAGATCGAAGAGAAATATCAGCACCTCAAGAGCGACGGGGTCGAGAGCCGGCAGCCGTCCGTTGCCGAAGTCGTCGGCGGCTTGAGCGAAATCGCGAGGGTCTTTACCGAGGCGCGCCGGTTCCAGGTCACCGCGCTCAATGCCGAAGGCTTTTCGCAGGCAGAGTACTCCTGGGTCCGCGATCGGATTTTTCAAGCCGCCGGCGTCGAGGTAACCAGCATGATCGACCTCAGCAAGATCGAGGAAGCCGTACGGACCGGGACCGGCATCGACAACCTCGGCACCGATCGGCTGCCTCGTCCGAATATCCCGGAGAAGAACCGCGCGCTGGTGAAGCCGCACATCAACAAGATGGACCAGTGGCTGCCACTCGCGTTCTTTGGCCTGTAGCAGGAAGCTACCGGGGAACGGAGACGACGTACGAAGCCACAGAGGTTTGAACACCGAGAAGGTGCCGGAACACAGCGCTCTGTGGCCGGGACGCCCACCCGCCACATCAGGCGGTCGGTAACCCCGCGGCGACCCAGGCCTGATATCCGCCAACCAGAGTGCTGACATCGCCGAAGCCGACGCGCCGTAATACGCTTGCAGCAATCGCGGATCGGGCCCCGGCAGCGC
>JACCSI010000511.1 GCA_013813075.1 Acidobacteriota bacterium
AATGGACGGCACCCTCGACCGGCGGGCCGCCGAGCGGATACGTCGTGCAGATCGGGACAAGCGCCAATGCCAGTGACAAGGTGAATCAACAGATTGGCAACGTCACTAGCCACAGCATCTCATCCCCAGCGCCTGGGACTTTTTACGTGAGGGTGCGGGCCGCCAGCGTCGGCGTGCTCGGAGCCGCATCAACGAGATCATCGTCGTCGTCCAGTGACGGAGAGCGAGTGTTTTACCCGGCGATCGCCATCATTGCCGGGTCCTCGATGTATTCCTTGATCTTGACCAGGAACTGCACCGCCTCGCGGCCGTCGACGATGCGGTGGTCGTAGCTGAGGGCGAGATACATCATGGGGCGGATGACGACCGCGCCGTGCACCGGCACCACGCGATCCGAAATCTTGTGCAAGCCGAGAATGCCCACCTGCGGCGGGTTGAGGATTGGCGTGCTCATCAGGGATCCAAAAACGCCGCCGTTGGTGATGGTAAACGTGCCGCCTTTCAGATCGTCGAGCGTGAGGCTCCCATCCTGGGCGCGCTTGGCGAAGTCGCGGATTGACAGCTCAATCTGCGCAAAGGTCTTCTGGTCGGCGTCACGGATAACCGGCACCACCAACCCGCCCGCGACGCCGACGGCCATGCCGATATCGAAGTAGTGCTTCAGGATGATCTCATCACCCTGAAGCTCGGCGTTGATCTGTGGAAACGCCTTCAACGCCCCGATGGCGGCCTTGACGAAAAACGACGCGATGCCGAGGCCGACGCCGTACTGTTTCTGGAAGCCTTCCTTGCGGCGCTCGCGCAGACCCATGACCGCGCTCATGTCCACTTCGTTGAATGTCGTGAGCATGGCTGCGTTGTGCTGCGCTTCGACGAGCCGGCGCGCGATGGTGGCGCGCCGCTTCGACATCCGCACCCGCTCTTCACGTCGGGATGCTTGCCCACCGGAGTGCGGTTGCGACTCCGGAAGGCGCGGGGCCTGCCCTCCGGAGCTTGGTGGCGACTGTGGTGCAAGTCGGGCCTGCCCTCCGGAGTTCGGTTGCGAAGAGCCCGAAGCACCTGCGGGTGTCCTGGCCCGAAGCACATCGTCTTTCATGACCCGTCCGCCTGCGCCGCTTGCCGCGACGGAGTCGAGCCTGACGCCTTCTTCGCGCGCGACGTTGCGCGCCGTCGGCGTGGCTTTCTTCTCGGCCGCCGCGGGTGTCTTGGGCGCCGCCGTTGTAGTATCCGGTGCGATTGCGGTGGAAGCCGCAGGGGTGGCGCCTGCTCCTTGCCCGAGCTCGTCGAGCACCGCGAGCACTTCGCCGACTTTGACGTCCGCGCCGTCGCCGTGTTTGATCGACGCCAGTGTTCCGGCGCGATCCGCGCTGACTTCGAGATCGATCTTCTCGGTTTCGAGCTCGACGAGTGCCTCACCGATGCTCACCGCATCGCCTTCTTTTTTCAGCCACTTCGCAACGCGTGCCTCGACGACGGACTCGCCAAGTTCTGGAACAACGATATTGGTCGGCATATTGATGACTTTGAATAGCGAACGTTGAACGCTGAACTCTGCCCTGGCGACGTTATACCTGCTTCGAGAGAACCCGGTCGGCGTCGCGGGTATCTGCCTTCTCTTCGAACGTCTGCGCGACGATCGCCCGCTGATTGAGCGCGTGCCACGCGGCCGACCCTTCTGATGGGCTCGAGTTGCGGACCCGGCCGATATAGCGAAGCGGCCAACGACCGTCCAGCAGTTGATCGAGGTGGGGCCGCGCGAACTCCCACGCGCCCATGTTTTCCGGTTCTTCCTGCACCCAGCTGACCTCGTGGAGCTTCGGGTAGGCGTCAAGGACCTCGCGGATCTCGTCGAGCGGAAACGGATAGAGCTGTTCGACGCGCACCAGCGCCACGTTCGCCGCAGTCTTGCGCTGCTCGCTCGAGACGAGGTCGACGTAGACCTTGCCGCTGCACAGCACGAGCCGTCGCACCTTGTTGGCCTGCTTACGCGCTTCGGCGTCGTCGATGACGAGTTGAAAGCGCCCCTCGGCCAGCTCTCGCGGGGTCGAGGCCGTCAGGGGGTGACGCAGCAGGCTCTTGGGGGTCAAGACGAACAGCGGAAGGGGGTCCGTCTCGAGCAACAGCGCCTGGCGACGAAGGAGATGGAAGTATTGCGCCGCGGTGGTGCAGTTCGCCACCCGGATGTTGGTGTCCGCCGCGGCCTGCAGAAAGCGCTCAACGCGCGCGCTCGAATGATCGGGCCCCTGGCCTTCGTAGCCATGCGGCAGAAGAAACCCAAGCGACGGCCGCAGCCCCCACTTGGCGCGCCCCGACGTGACGTACTCGTCCAGCACCACTTGTGCGCCGTTGATGAAGTCGCCGTACTGCGCTTCCCACAACACGAAGCGGCGAGGCTCCTGGATGTTGTAGCCGACCTCGAAACCAATTGCCGCGTTTTCCGATAGCGGGCTGTTGTGAATTTCGAACGACGCCCGGGCGGTCGAGAGTGCCCCGAGTGGCACGTGCTCTGCGCCCGTCACTGCATCGTGCAGCACGGCGTGGCGTTGGCTGAACGTGCCGCGTTCGACATCCTCGCCGGTCAGACGAATCGCCGTACCGGCCTCGAGGATGGTCGCCAGCGCCAGTTCCTCCGCGGTCGCCCAATCGACGCTTCGTTCCCCCGGCTGATCGAATATCGCCGCGCGACGCTCGCGGCCGCGTTCGAGCTTCCGGTGCACCGAAAAGCCCTCCGGAACGCTCAGTAGTTCCCGGTTGAGCGCGCTCAGCCGCTCGAGTGGCACGCCGGTCTGTGCGCGTCTCGCCGCGCCAACTGGGGGTACCTCCGGCAGCGGTGGCACGTAGTCTTGCTCGGGCTTGAGGCCGGCATAGGCCTCTTCGAGCGACGCCATGCGCGTCTTGACGAGTCCCTCAGCGGCGTCCTGGCTGATCACGCCGTCCGCGACCAGTTGGCGTGCGTAGAGTTCGCGCACCGTGGGATGGCTCGTCACGATCTGATAGACCGCCGGCTGGGTAAACGCCGGCTCGTCGCCTTCGTTATGGCCGTAGCGGCGATAGCCCACCAGGTCGATGAGCGAATCGAGCTTGAAGCGGTGTCGATAGGCCCACGCCAGCCGCGCCGCCTCGATGCATGCCACTGCGTCATCGGCGTTGACGTGTACGATCGGAATCTTGAAGCCGCGGGCCAGGCCGCTCGCGTAGCTGGTGCTGTACGACTCGTCCGGCGTCGCCGTGAATCCCAGCTGGTTGTTGGCGATGATGTGAATGATGCCGCCGACGTCGTAACCGTCGAGCCGGGAGAGGTTCAAGGTTTCTGCGACCACACCTTGCCCCGGGAACGCCGCATCGCCGTGAATTAGAATGCCGAGGACTTTATCGGCGTGCAGTTCGGGCTTGCCTGGTTTGTCGACGTTGGTGGCCGCCGCCCGCGCCATGCCCGCCAACACCGGGTCCACCGCTTCCAGGTGACTCGGATTGGGCGGCATGCTGATGGTGAGCGACTGCGGTCGTCCCTGGCCGGCGACGACGAAGCGCGCGCCGGCGTGGTATTTCACGTCGCCCATCCAGCCCAGATCAATTCGGCCGGAGCGTGCAAACAGCGGGTCCTTGAACTCGGCGAGCACCTGCGGGTACGGCTTCTGGGTGACGTGGGCGAGCACGTTCAATCGGCCGCGATGCGCCATGGCAATCATCACGTGCTGCACGCCCGCCGAAGCCGCGTCGCTGATGATCTCGTCGAGAATCGGGATCATCATGTCGAGCCCCTCGATCGAGAAGCGCGTCTTGCCGGGGAAGGTGCGATGCAGGAACCGCTCGAACGTTTCGACTTGCGTGATGCGATCGAGCAAGTCGAGCGCGTTCACGGGATCGTTGGGCGGGCGAAACTGGCGGGTCTCGACCGCTTGGCGCAGCCAGACGCGTTCCTCCGGCACAAACACATGGTGGTAGTCGTGTCCGGTCGTGCCGCAGTAGAACGACCGAAGCTCCTCAATCGCCTGCAGTGCATTACCTGCGCTGCCGCCGGCCGCCCCCGAGACAATCGATGCCGGCAGGCGCGCCAGCGCGTCCTTGGTCAAGCCATGGGATTGCGGGTCGAGCGATGGGTCGCCGATTGGCTCGGCAATGCCCAGCGGATCGAGACGTGCCGCGAGATGGCCGAAGCGCCTGATCGATTCCGCGAGGTTGAACGCTCCGATCGCGGCGGCCGTGTCGGTCGCAGCCGTTCCCGCCTCGCGGGACGGGGTCTCGGCGTCAGCGTCCGGCGACCAGCTTGCAAACAGGGTGCGCGTCGCCTCGTCCACGGAGCTCGGGTCGCGTTGAAAGCGCTCATGCAGCTCGTAGACATATCCGGCGTTTACACCGGTAAACTGGTCCCACGGGTTCATAACCTGTCTAGTTTAACGGACCACGGACTGACCATTCCAGCAGACGAGGCGACACGCGATGACTTCTCGGCCAACTTACGACGATGCGAACCTCATCCTGCGGTTGTACGAAATGAGACGTGAAGAGCGAATGCGCAAGGCCCGCGCCTGGTTCACGGGCAACTTCAAGGTGAAGAGCTGGGACGAGCTTCAGCAGCTGGCACCCGGCGGATCGGACGAGAACGCGTCGTATCGAATGGTCGTCACCTACTGGGACATGGTGGCGTCGTTCGTGAGCAGCGGGGTGCTCCACCAGGAACTGTTCTTCCAGAGCGGTCGGGAACTGCTGCTGGTGTGGGAACGCCTGCGGGATGTGTTGCCCGAGATCCGCCGCCAGTACAAGGACCCGCACTTGTGGGGGCACCTGGAGGCCGTTGGAAACGACTTCGCCGAGCATTTCAAGGGCCGGAGCGACGACGCCTACGACGCCTTTCTGACTCGAATTGGCGCGGCGGCTCGAAAATGATGTCCGCGGATCAGTCCCTCGGCCTCACTTGATCAAACTGATCGGCATCGACGTCGACGGCACGCTCCTCGACAGCCGCGGGCAGATTCCTGCGGAGAATCTTGCGGCGTGCCACGAGGCGGCGTCGCGCGGCATTCACATCGCGATCGTCACTGGCCGCAGCTTCTACTTTGCGCTCCAGGCGGTTGCGACGCTGGCCGATCCTCTGATCCTGATTGTTCACAACGGGGCGATTGCGCGGACGCGCGGCGGCGACACCTTGACGCGCCGGCTGATGCCGCGCGATCTCGCTCGGGAGGTGCTGACCGCGACGCTGTCCTGGCGCGCGTCCGCTGTCGTGTTGTTCGATCGTCCGCTCGCCGGGCAGATGGTCTACGACAAGATGGATTGGGCGCACCCCGACCGAAAGGGTTTCCGTGCGCGCAATCGGCCGATCATCGAGCAGGTTGAATCGCTGGAGGAGGCGTTGACCGAAGACCCCATCCAGGTGGGATTCAACGGCGGGGTCGAATCAATGCGTGCGATTGTCGCGCAACTCCAGGCGCATCCCTCGGCCCCCGCTCTGTCGGTGTCGGTGACCGAATACCCGGAGCGTAATTTCTCGCTCGTCGACGTGTTTGGTGCCGGCGTGAGTAAAGGCACTGGCCTTGCGCAACTCGCCGCGTCGCTCGACGTCGAGCAAGC
>JACCSI010000007.1 GCA_013813075.1 Acidobacteriota bacterium
GTGAAGGCGTGAACATACAAAAAAGCCCGCCAATCCACATAAGGGAACAAGCGGGCGTAACTCTAAACGGTTTAGGAAACGATGCTCTATCCAACTGAGCTACAGGCGCCGATGTGTGTGGCGACTAAGGGACCACAGGTGGCGCTCCCCTCGCCAGACCCACGTAGTCGCTATCTAGTATTGCAAGACGGCGGACACATTTTCGCCGGTCAACTGGCCGCGGCCCCCGAGGACCTGCAGCTCAATCAGAAACGACAGGCCGACCAGCTCACCGCCCACTCGGCGGACCAGAGCGGCGGCCGCTTTGGCAGTGCCGCCGGTGGCGAGCACATCGTCCACGACCAGGACGCGTTGCCCCTGACGCATCGCATCGTCATGAATTTCCAATCCGTCGGTGCCGTATTCCAGGGCGTAGTCTTCGCGATGACGCTTCCACGGCAGCTTGCCCGGTTTGCGGATTGGCACAAAGCCCGCGCCCAATTGATGCGCCACCGCCGCGCCCAGAATGAACCCGCGGCTTTCAATCCCGACGACCTGCTCGATGCCGGCGCCGCCGTATGGCGCGCCGAGCGCGGCAATCGTGTCGCGGAATGCTCCCGGATCGTTGAGGAGCGTCGTGATGTCGTAAAAAAGAATGCCGGGCTTTGGAAAATCGGGGACGTGGCGAATTCTCGCTTTCAGGGTTTCCATGCGTGTTCAGCTCTCAGCTCACGGCGGCGCGCGACTAGCCGATGGAAAAACTCAAATAGCGGCCGGTCGGTGGCAGCGAATCGATGTCCAGATGCTCAACGCGGGCGTGAGATGGACCGCTGCGAAGGGCGACTTCGAGCCGCAGCAACGACGCTTCGTCGCCTTCCGCGATGGCTTCGACACGACCGTCGGGCAGATTGCGCACCACGCCCGTCAGCCCCTCCCGGCGCGCGGTGTCCTGGGTGAAGTAGCGGAACCCCACACCGGTCACGCGGCCGGTCACCAGAAACCGGCGAGCTGTTCGCATCTCGTGCATTGTAGCCGAAGGCTCCACATCGCGGTTCGCACCAGCGACACTGTACCAAGCGCAATGTTTCGAGGCGACGCAGAGCGGAACCATCGTAAGATTTGTGGCCTGTGCACCCAGATCTCGAAGAAGCCTTGGCCTTCCACGAGGCGATTCTTGCGGAAGGCAGCAAGGCGCTCGTTGGATACGACAGACCGAAACAGCTCGCCAACGTCGTGCTGTTGTCAGAAATTCCGACGACCTACGACAAGAAAGAACAGCGGCAGGTCAGCTCCGGCAACTTGCTGCTCCGCGGCGTTCCCGGCGTCGGCAAGACCTTTTTTGGCGTGATTCTCGCCGCCATCAGCGACGCCAAGTTCGCGCGTTTGCAGGGACGCGCCGACTTGCAGCCCACGGAGGTCGTCGGCTTTCAGATGATCAACCCGGCTACCGGTGAGCTGACGACCGAGTTCGGTCCGATTGCCGAAGCCGAAATCATCCTGTTGGACGAGATCAACCGTATCCCGCTCAAGTCTCAAAGCGCGTTCCTCGAAGCCCTGCAGGATCGCACGGTCACCGTCGGCAAGACCACCTACGACTTACCCGCCTTCAGTTTCGCCATTGCGACCATGAATCCCGTTGAACTCGGACAGGGCACCTTCCCGCTGTCCGAAGCCGCGACGGACCGCTTTGCAATCATGGTGAACATTGGCTACCTGCCGCCGGAGGAGGAGCGCAAGCTGGTCAACTTTGACTTCAAGCGGATCAAACTGGACAAACTGATGCCGAAGGAACGCATCATCCAGTTGCGTGGGGCCATCAACCAGCAGGTGTACTTGCACGAAGCGCTTGGCGACTACATCCAGCGGCTGGTCGCGGCGTCGAGACCATACAACCCCGATATCGACTGGCGCATCCATTCGCCGTCGGAACTGGTCGAGCGGGGTGTTGACCTTGGCGCCTCGCCGCGCGCCATCATCTGCTGGGGACGTCTCGCCAAGGCGTGGGCGCTGCTGGTGCGACGCCGCGACGTGGTCTACCCCGAAGACATCCAGGACCTGGCACCCTACATTCTCGGCCACCGCATCTGGCTCGGCCCCCACGCGGCGAGCCACGGGCTGACGGCGGACGCGGTCATCGCCGACATCGTGCAGCGGGTGCCGATTCCGTGAGGACACGCTCCGCGACGTGGGGCGACGGCGTCGATCGCGATGCCGAGCCGCTCATCAGCCTGTCGGACATCACCGAGATTGAGCTCCTCATCTTGAAGCGGATGCGCGAATTCACCATTGGCGAACACGGCAGCCGTTTTCATGGCACCGGCTTCGACTTCGTCGGCCTCCGCGAATGGCAAGCCGGCGATCGGTTCGAAACGATCGACTGGCCGCAGTCGTCGCTGACAAATTTCAGTCCACTGATCATCCGCGAGTTCGAGCAGCCGAGCACGTCAAGTGTCGTCATGATCGCGGATCGCTCATTGTCCACCCGATGCGGCATGGACGGCGTGCCGATCGCGACGATCATCGCGCGGACGCTGGCCACGATCGGGATGTCGGCGGTGTTCTTTCAGGACTCGGTCGGCCTGGTGACCTTCGATCACGAGTTCAGTCATATCCAGGGGCTGCGCCCGCGTATCGGCAAGGGTCAGGTCATTCATTGTCTCGACGCCTATCAGTTCGATGTCGGCCTGCAGGACCTGCGCAATACCGGCGACTTCGGCGCGTCGCTCGCCGGCTTCATGCGCAAGACGTCGATGGTGCCCGTCATCTCGGACTTCCTGTTCGACGATGTCACCGCACTGGTCCAGCAGCTGACCCACCTCAACTCCGTCCACGATGTGTTTCTAGGCATCGTCGACGCATCGTTTGCGTTCGAGCTGCCGGGCGTCTCGGCAGGGTGGATCGAAGCGTTCGATGTCGAAAGCGGTCGTTCGCGCGTGATGTCGCGCCGAGAGCTGATGGCCATGGCGGGACGCGTTCGCCAGTGGCAGGACGATGTGGCACTGACGGCGAAAAAATCAGGCATTGACGCTCTGCGGCTCGGCGGCGATCCGACGCAGTTCGATGTCGCGTTGCTCGAATGGGTCGCCGAACGGCGATTGCGTCGTCGGTAGCGTAGAGTGGCTGGAGGGCGCGGCCGTGAGCCCCGCCGAAGATACGATGGACAAGACACATAACGCAAAGCGGACCGCACTACTCGCACTGGTGGTGGCGGTGATTGTCGGCGGCGCGG
>JACCSI010000528.1 GCA_013813075.1 Acidobacteriota bacterium
AGCGGCGGCCCGGGACGCGGCGCGGATGGCTGAGCGCTGGTATGCCCGTCTGGCACGCGTACTCGACCATCAGCTCTCGGGCCGGCAGCCCCTCATTCTCTACGCCAGTCATCCGCACTTTGAGCAAACCAACGTCATCGAAGGGATGCTCGGAGAAGGGACCGGCGGCGTGACTGAGTCAGCCAAGCGGCGCATTGTCATGCCCGTCGGCAGCGGACCGGCCGAAACCGATCACGTGCTTGGCCACGAGCTCGTTCATGCGTTTCAGTACGACATTCTCGGGCGAAATCTGAACCTTCCGCTATGGTTCATCGAAGGCATGGCGGAATACTTATCGATTGGCTCGAACGATCCACACACCGCGGTATGGTTGCGCGATGCCGCCGTCAACGAACGGTTGCCAAAAGTCAAAGACCTCTCACACCCCGACTATTTCCCATATCGTTTCGGCCACGCCTTCTGGGCCTACGTGGGCGGACGCTGGGGCGATAAGGCGGTCGCGGACATCCTGCACACGGCTGCCGCGCCGAACGCCGGTCCTTCCTCAGGAGCCTCGAGCGACCCGATCAGCCTCATCGAGCAGGTACTCGGTATCGAGGATGAAGAGCTCTCCATTGAGTGGCATGCCTCCGTCTTGTCGACCATGTTGCGCCCGCTTGGCGATCGCGCGGCGGACGCAGGTCGTCGCATCATCCAGCCGGAGGACGAGAACGAACTCAACATCGGGCCGGTCCTGAGCCCCGACGGTTCACGTATTGCGTTTCTGTCCTCGCGCGAGCGCCTGTCGATCGATCTTTTCGTGGCGGACGCCGCAACCGGCCGCATTCAGCGCAAACTTATTTCCACTGCCGCCGATCCGCATTTCGACAGCCTGCAGTTTATTTCTTCGGCTGGAGCCTGGGACCCGACCGGAAAACGGTTGGCCGTTGCCGCGATACGTGCCGGCAAACCGGTGGTGGCAATCTACAACGTTGACAACGGCGATCGCGAGAGAGAGATCGAGCTGCCCGGCATCGACGAGGTGTTTCATCCAGCGTGGTCTCCCGATGGCCGGCACATCGCCTTTTCTGGGCTTTCGGGAGGGTTCAGCGATCTCTGGGTCTTCGACCTCGCGTCTGCGGCCATCCGTAAACTAACCAACGACGCATTCGCCGACCTGCAGCCCGCCTGGTCGCCCGACAACAGCCGGCTGATCTTTGTGACCGATCGCTTCAGCACGTTGCTCGAGACCCTGCAGTTCGGTGACTACCAGCTTGCGACCATGGACGTCGCCAGCGGCCGTTCGACTCGCCTCCCAACTTTTGAAGGTGCGCGTCACATCTCGCCGCAATGGGGCCGTGACGGCACGATTTATTTCATCGCCAATCCTGATGGCGTCCCGGACGTCTACCGCCTCGCGAACGAAGGCGCGGTGCCCTCCCGGGTGACGCGGCTCATCACCGGGGCAACCGCGATCACCGCAACCAGTCCGGCCCTGGGCCTCGCCGCGGATGGACGCCGTCTGGCGGTCGTGGTCTACCGAAATTTCACGTACGAAATCCACGCCATCGAAGGCGACCGACTACGCGGCGGAGAGGCACTCCCCTCGCGCACGACGGCGGCCGCTGGTCAACTTGCACCCGCTACCCGGCGAGGCGACGAAGTTGATCAGATCCTGGCGACCCCGACTTTTGGCCTGCCGGCCGCATTGCCCGCTGCGGCCGAGGAGTACGACCCCAACATCTCGCTTGATTACATTGGCCAGGAGTTTGGCGTCACGACCAACAGCCAGATGGGGGGCTACGTGGGCGGCGGCATTGCCGTCGCATTCAGCGACATGCTTGGCGAACACGTCGTCAGTTCGGTGCTGCAGGTCAACGGCGGCTTCGAAGATTTCGGCGGCCAGGTGAGTTATCTGAATCGTAAGCACCGCTGGAACTGGGGCGGCGTCGTCGAGCAGATTCCGTACGTCACCGGTGGTCTGATTGGCGGTGTGCAGAACATCAATGGCCAGCAGGTGCTGGTCGAGCAATTGGTGCGTGATCGCCAGGTCGATCGCCGCATCATGGGCGTCGCGCAGTATCCCCTCAGCCGAGCCCGGCGCTTTGAATTTGGCGCGTCGATTCGGAATCTCTCGTTCAACCGCAGCATCGACAGGCGCGGTTTCTCGTTCAACACCGGCGAGTTGCTGTTTGAAGACAGCAGCAAGACGCCGCTCGGTGATCCACTCACGCTGGGTGAGCTGACCGCTGCATTTGTGCACGATACGTCGCTGTTCGGGGCCACCGGCCCAATCCTTGGACACCGGTCCCGCTTCGAAGTGGCGCCAGCGTGGGGCGATCTCAGGTTTACCAACGTCGTCGCGGATGCGCGTCATTACGTGATGCCGTTTACTCCGGTGACGATCGCCGGTCGGTTCCTGCACGTCGGCCGATACGGCGGCGATTCGGAGTCGCAGATGCTGTCCCCGCTCTTCGTCGGCTTCCCGAGCCTGGTGCGCGGCTACGACATTGGCTCGTTTGACTTCGACGACTGTCAGGTCGATGCCAATGGTGCCTGCTCCGCGGTCGATCAACTGATCGGCAGCAAGTTGATGGTCGCAGGCCTCGAAGTGCGCGCGCCGCTGGTGGGCCTCTTCACCGGGAATCTGGAATACGGGCCGATTCCGGCCGAGCTCATCGCGTTCTTTGACGCCGGCGTCGCCTGGGACAACGACTCACGGCCTTCGGGATTTGGCAACGGGACGCGGCCTTGGGCCAGGAGTTTCGGCGCCGGGGTACGTGTCAACGCACTCGGTTATCTCATCGTCGAACTCGCCGCCGTACGCGCGATCGATCGGCTCGACGACAGCTGGCGCTTTGTGTTTGGAATCCGACCAGGATTCTGAGGTTTATCCGCGCTTCGCCTGCAGCATCGCGACAGGCCACGACTGAAACGCGCTGGCTGCCGGCAGCCAAGGCACATCGTGAAGGACGGCCGGGTCGACGACTTCCTGTGTGAAGACGTTGACCAGCGTGGCGCCGGCCAGCCGGCGCGGCAAACGGATGCTGACCGTCCGCCAGCGTTCAGCGCCGAACGGGCCCTGCGGATGACCGTGAAACAACGTCGCCTGGAACCTTGGCACCAGCACGATCACTTCGTCGCCGTGATGTCGCCGGCTGAAGGCCACCAGATAGGGTTGGTCGGCATCCATTGTGAGGCCTTCATAATCGCCGTGCAGAAACAGCTCGGCATGGTCACGCCGGAATCGCAGCGCACGACTCAGCGTGAATAACTTAATCCGGCCGTCGGGCCACCGTTCAATCAATTCCGGCAAGTGTGGCGACGACAGCGCTCTCAGCATCGCGTGACGAGAGGCGAAATTCACAGGCTGGCGGTTGTCGGGATCGACGAGCGAGAAGTTCCACAATTCAGATCCCTGATAGGTGTCAGGCACGCCGGGCGACCCGACTCGAAGGGCGAGTTGCGCCAGCGACCCGAGCATTCCGAACCACGCAACTCGCCGCTGGAACGGCACAAACGATGCGAGGAATGCCGGTGCCCTCGGCCCGCGAAGCGTCGCCTCGAAAATGCCTGCGCGCCCTGCTCGTATTCCTGATTCTCGTACAGCCAACTGGTGTGGCG
>JACCSI010000535.1 GCA_013813075.1 Acidobacteriota bacterium
AACCGCGCCCACGCCCGACCCGACGAGCGGGGACGGGCGTAGCGTCCAGCCGCGACTCACGCACGTGCAGCGCCTCGAGGCCGAAAGTATTCACATCATCCGCGAGGTCGTCGCCGAATGTGAGCGGCCGGTGATGCTGTATTCGATTGGCAAAGACAGCTCGGTGATGTTGCACCTGGCCGTCAAGGCGTTCTACCCAGCCAGGCCGCCGTTTCCGTTTCTGCACGTCGACACGACGTGGAAATTCCGCGAGATGATTGCCTTTCGCGACGAGATGGCGAGACGCCACGGCCTCGATCTAATCGTGCACATCAACCCTGACGGTGTGGAGATGGGGATCAGCCCGTTCGTTCACGGCTCCGCCGTCCATACCGATGTGATGAAGACCCAGGGGTTGAAACAGGCGTTGACCATCTACGGCTTCGACGCGGCGTTTGGTGGCGCGCGCCGGGACGAGGAAAAATCGCGCGCCAAAGAACGGATTTTCTCGGTCCGGTCCGCGCAGCATCGCTGGGATCCAAAGCGCCAACGGCCCGAGTTGTGGAGGCTGTATAACGCGCGTACCACCCAGGGAGACAGCGTGCGAGTCTTTACCTTGTCAAACTGGACCGAGCTCGACATCTGGCGATACATCGACGCCGAGAACATTCCCATCGTCCCGCTGTACTTTGCCAAAGAGCGACCGGTCGTCCAGCGCAACGGCCTCTTGATTGTGGTGGATGACGATCGCTTGCCGCTTCGGCCCGGTGAGACACCGACGATGACGCGCGTGCGGTTCCGCACGCTCGGCTGCTATCCGCTGACCGGCGCCATCGAGAGCAACGCCGACACGCTGCCGGCGATACTTCACGAAACGCTCATCTCCCGGACGTCGGAGCGCGACGGCCGCGCCATCGACCATGACCAGTCCGCGTCGATGGAAAAGAAAAAGCGAGAGGGCTATTTCTAGTGCGTGCGCAGACGACACTGCTGCGCTTCATGACCTGCGGAAGTGTGGACGACGGCAAGTCGACGTTGATTGGGCGCCTGCTGTATGAATCGAAGGCTCTGTTTGACGATCAGCTCACGACGCTGGCGGCGGATTCCGCCAAGGTCGGCACCCGCGGTGGAGAGCTGGACTTTGCCCTGCTCGTGGACGGGCTCGCGGCGGAGCGGGAGCAGGGAATTACCATCGACGTCGCGTACCGATTCTTTTCCACCGATCGCCGGGCGTTCATCGTGGCCGACACACCCGGCCATGAACAGTACACGCGCAATATGGTCACGGGGGCGTCCACGGCCGACGTCGCGGTCATCCTCATCGACGCCCGTAAGGGTGTCCTGACGCAGACGCGGCGGCACAGCTATCTTGCGTCGCTGCTCGGTATTCGCCAGGTCATCGTGGCGATCAACAAGATGGACCTCGTCGAGTACGCGCGCGAGGTGTTTGCGCGCATCGAGCGCGACTATCGGGAGTTTGCGTCGCGTCTCGGGTTTGACTCCATCACCTGTATCCCGCTGTCGGCCGTGGATGGTGCAAACGTCATCTCGCGCAGCACTGCCACCCCGTGGTACGAGGGCCCGCCCTTGCTCGAATACCTCGAGACCATTCACGTGGCCGACGAGCCGGCGTCCCGGCAGTTTCGGCTGCCGGTGCAGGGAGTGATTCATCCGTCTGCAGATTTCCGGGGACTCACCGGGCTTGCCGTCAGCGGCAGGGTATCGGTCGGGGACGTGGTGCGCGTGTTGCCGGTCGGTACATCGAGCCCGGTCGCGCGCATTCTCGTCGGCACGCAAGACGTGAAGTCGGCCATGGCCGGTCAGTCCGCCACGATTGTGTTGACGCACGACCTCGACGTCAGCCGAGGCGATGTGCTCGTCGGCGCCGACGGTCCGCCCGAGGTTGCGGATCAGTTTGAAGCGGCGATCGTGTGGCTGCACGAGGCGCCGATGTTGCCGGGCCGGTCGTATCGATTGAAGATCGGTACGCGCACAGTGATGGCGACCGTCGCACCGCTCAAATACAAAGTCAACGTCAACACTCTGGAGCACGTGGCGGCGCGCACGCTTGAACTCAACGATATTGGGGTTTGCGGGCTGGAGCTGGACCAGCCGATCGTCTACGAGCCATACGCGCAGAACCGCGATTTGGGCGGGTTCATTCTCATCGATCGCATCACCCAGAACACCGTCGGCGCCGGGATATTGCACTTCGCGCTGCGCCGGTCACAGAATGTGCGCTGGCAGCAGTTCGACGTCACCAAGGAATCGCGGGCCGAATGCAACGGACAGCGGCCGTGTGTGTTGTGGTTCACCGGCCTCTCTGGCGCCGGTAAATCAACCATCGCCAACCTGGTCGAAAAGCGGCTCCAGACCCTCGGGGCGCGCACCTATCTGCTCGACGGCGACAACGTGCGGCGCGGTCTGAATAAGGATCTTGGCTTCACGGATGCTGATCGCGTCGAGAACATCCGACGCGTCGCCGAGGTGGCAAAGCTGATGGTGGACGCCGGCCTCATCGTGTTGGTGTCGTTCATCTCGCCATTTCGCGCCGAGAGACGCATGGCCCGCGACCTGATGGCGGAGGGGGAGTTTTTCGAAGTGTTCGTGGACACGCCGCTCGCCGACGCCGAAGCGCGTGACCGGAAAGGCCTCTACCGGAAAGCGCGGCGAGGGGAACTCCGAAACTTTACTGGCATCGATTCGCCGTACGAAGCGCCCGAGGCGGCCGACGTCCACATCGATACCACAGCGGTCGGGCCCGAGCAGGCCGCCGAGAGCATCGTCGACGAGCTTATCCGGGCAGGGAACCTGTCCGGCTGATCACCCGGAACTGCGGCGCCACGAATTGCAGAAGGCGCCGCCGATCGCTGGTCCGACGCTCGGGCGTGAACGACTCGTTCAAAGCCCGCCGATCCCCAGAACGGCGCTCGAACGGCGCGCGGATCGGCCCCGCCTGCGGGTCGCGTCTGAACAGGGTCTGGAGTATCGCCGCGAGGAACTCTCTCTCCGAGATCGGCTTGACGACGAAGGTTGCGCCCACGGCTTCGGCATCTGCCTGGAGCCCGGAATCATGAACCGCCGAGGTGACCAGGGCCGCCATCTCGGGCATAACAGCCTTGGCGCGCACGACCAGGTGCAGACCGTTGTACATTCCCAATCGGATGGCCGCGACCAGCAGCGTCGGCGGGTGTGAACTGATCAGCGACTTCGCCTCCGAAAAGGTGCCGGCCGCCGTCACCCGCATTCCGACCGTCGAGATTGTGGACACGACGTCAAGCAAGTCTTCGAGGGAGGGCTCGACAACGAGCGCCGAGTAATCGGAAACCGTAGGGAGGTGGTTGGGCGACGCCAACGGCTGATGGAGGGGGGATTGATGGTCCGGAGGACGCGGCATCACGAAACCTTGATCTCTGGCAAGTTCAACCACTGGTAGACTTTTCTCTGCGCGCTGGCGTTCAGGCGCTCTGCCGCGCAGCGGCAGGCCCATTCTTGATATCATTTTGAAACGGCCCAATGCGCCCGTTTCGGGGGATTTCCGCGGATGTCGGCCGCTTGACGTCCCTGTCCTCGGTCCCAGCCGTGCAAGAAAATGGCCGTTACGACAAATCTGTAACCGCGCCAACACCGCGATGAAACAGGCTTCAGCTCGCGGCTACAT
>JACCSI010000555.1 GCA_013813075.1 Acidobacteriota bacterium
TGAACAGCGCCTGAATCATGCTCTTGTCGGCGACGGCGTTGTTCTTGATGATGATGCGAGCGGGACGCCCGGCTTGCGCATGCTCGATCTCCCGGTCGATCAGCGCCTTGAAGCCTTGGCGGAACCCCATCGGTGCGACCAGCAGCGCGTTGTACGACCGCTTGTTCGAGTATCCCGTCAGCGAGTTGAATACCTCGCTGACGTCGTCGACCAGCGACTCGTCTGCGGTGAGCAGTCCGACGTCGGTGTAGACCTGGCTCGTCGCGCGGTTGTAATTGCCGGTCGCGATGTGTGCGTAGCGGCGAATGCCGTCGGCTTCCTGACGCACCACCAGCGTCAGCTTGCAGTGCACCTTGATGTTGACGAGCCCATAGACGACATGAATGCCGGCCGACTCCAGACGGGTCGCCCAGGCGATGTTGTTACGCTCGTCGAACCGCGCTTTCAGTTCCACCAGCACGGCGACCTGCTTGCCCTGTTCCGCGGCCTCAATCAGCAGGTCCACGAGAGGGGAGTTGGCGCCGATGCGGTAGAGCGTCATCTTGATCGCCACTACCTGCGGGTCGTTGACCGCCGCACTGAGAAACGTCTCGAATGTCGTGAACGAATCGAACGGGTGATGGACCAGGAAATCCTGATCGGCAATCTGCTCGAAGACCTTGTCGGCCTGATCCGGGTTCCACAGGAGACGCGCATGAAACAGCGGGTCCTTCAACGTCGGGCGGTGCATCTTGGTCAGCGCCGACCAGTCGGAATATCCCATACGGTCCGACGTGCGGACGACGATGTCTTCTTCGACTTCGAAGTTTTCGACCAGGATGTTGAGGACGCGGCGCGGCATGTCCTCTTCCACCTGCAGCAGCGACAGCGCGCCGTAGCGCAGCTGCTTCAGCCCGCGGTCCACCGATTCGAGCAGATCATCCGCCTCGTCTTCCTGAATGACCATGTCCGTATCGCGAATGATGCGGAACAGGTGTGCGCCTTCGACATGCGTGCCCGGGAACAACTCGTGGATGTTGCGCCGGATTACGTCTTCGAGAAAGACGTACGACATGCCGCCCTGCGGGGCAAGGTTATCCGGCAGCGAGATGAAGCGGGGCAGCATCCCCGGCACTTTGACGCGCGCGAACTTGGTGCGGCCGCCGTGCTTGACGCGCACCGCAAGGTTCATACTCAGGTTGGAGATATACGGAAACGGATGGCCCGGGTCGAAGGCGAGCGGCGTCAGCACCGGGAAAATATGCGCGGCGAAATACTGATTGAGCCACGCATCCATCCCGGGCGTGTAGTCGGTCGGCTCGACAAAGTGGATCCCTTCTGCCGCCAGCAGCGGTCGCAGCGAGCTCGACCAGCCCGCCGACTGCAGGTCCATCTGCTCCAGCGCACGCTGGCGGATCGCCGCCAGTTCCTGATCCGTATTCAACCCATCGATCGACACATCATCGATGTCGGCGCGGAATTTTTTCAGGATGGTCGCGACCCGGACCATGAAGAACTCGTCGAGGTTAGATGCAGAGATGCCCAGGAACTTGACCCGTTCCAGCAGTGGATGAAACGCGTCCTGGGCTTGAGAAAGCACGCGCTGGTTGAACTCCAGCCAACTCAGCTCCCGATTTATATACAGCGTGGGCGTAGACAGGTCCGACGCGTCGACCGTGGAGTAATCCACAGCGGGAGTCGGCGCCAGGCGCACTTCGGGCACCGCTTTCACGCGTCGCGACCGTGGCCGCGGCGAGTTCGCGCCGGGTTGCTGTGGGCCTAGGACAGGACGCAGGGCGGTTCGGCGGGAGCGGGGGGGAGCCATGCGTGACGGTCAGCATACCAAAGTGGTATGAACGCCATCCGTACGCTGGACTTGTGCGGTGCGCAGTCCGGTCGCGCGCCGATCACTCGTGAGATGGGCAAAGGGTGTTCGACGGTGGGCCGCTCAGCCCGTCGCTGCTTCGTCCGCGGACGCGGAAACAGTCGCCTGACGACGATGACAGTGTCAGCGTGGGGCCGGCAACCACCTGCCGTTCGATCACCGCGCCGTCCCTGACCCGTTCGACGGCGTAACTGACGGCAGCTATCCCCTCCGCGCGCGACAGCCACACCAGCGCCACGGCCGCCGCGGGTTCCCCGCTGCCTGGCGGCGGCGTCTGCGGCATCGAAGTGCCGCTCAGCGACGGTGCCAGCGGCACGACCGCATGGTCAGGCACGGCTCTGACGACCGTGCCGCCGCCGTAATTCAGCAGCAACAGCTCACCATCGTGGTCCGTGGCGAAGGCACTGACCATCCCCAATGTGGCCCGTCCCCCAAACCGCTCGGTCACTTCCTGTGCATCGTCTGCCGTGGCCTCGCTGCTGACGGGGTGCAGGTGCAAAC
>JACCSI010000354.1 GCA_013813075.1 Acidobacteriota bacterium
AGCGTCCGCTGCCGCCAAAGGGGTAGTGCTCAGCACGGACGTAGACCCGGCTCTCTATGCCGAGTTCGACTACGATCGCATGTTGCAGGTGCTGGGCAATTTGATCAGCAACGCCATCAAGTTCACCGCGGGCGGCGGTCATATCAGCATCAGAGGCCAGCACGATGCCGACGGGGTGCGCATCGCCATCAGCGACACAGGCCCGGGCATCGCCGATGAGATGCTCGAGTCGGTGTTTGAACGATTCTGGCGGGTCGGCAAGTACGATCGTCGAGGGCTCGGTCTGGGCCTGTACATTTCGAAATGTATTGTCGAGGCCCACGGCGGATCGATCTGGGCCGAAAGCACCCTCGGCGAGGGCAGCCGCTTCTTTTTGACGTTGCCCGTAAAGGCCGTGCCGGTTACTGCGGCGCCTTCGTGAAGATATCCTTCACCGTGCTGAAGTTCTGCGCCCCCTTGAACGTGTAGCCGTGCTCGACCTCGACGATCCGTTCGACCGACATCTCGCGCCCGTCGTTCGCTAACCGCCGCACTTCGCGGGTCGTGACGGTCTGGCCCTGGATTGTCTGGATCGTCTCAGTCACGAGTTGATCCTCGTCAAAGTAGCCGCGGTGTAATGCCGGAGTGGGTTTGGTGGCGGGGGCCTTTTCGGAGAGGCTGTAGGTGATGGTCTGCGTCTTGTCGGCACGCTTCATATCCACCACCATCTCTTTGTCGTTCTGCCGGATGACCCAGACGACGGGGCCGACAAACGGCGGCACCGACGGGGACCCGCTCCGTTTTTCATCCATGGTCCAGGTGCCTGTGAAGTCGGGCCGCGGCTGCGCCTCCAGATTGGTGGTCAATGCTGCGGCGATGAGGAACGCGCTGAGCCAAGTGGTCATGTCAGTTCTCCCGTCAAATCGTACCAGCACAAGCCGTGCCCACGCGCGACCGTGCCAGCGTCACTTGAGCCCAGGCGATGACGCCTGCGACCGCTGCGCCTACCACGATTGCCGTGATGCGCTCGTTCATCTGCAACCCCCGCGGGCATCGTACGCGCGTTGAGAGGCGGTGTGCTATTCAGGAGCGGTCGACGCGCCCGGCGACACTCGCCACGGTCGCGATCAACTCCGATGGATCGACCGGTTTCGAGACATGCACCTTGAAGCCGGCGCGCAGCGCCCGTGTGCGGTCTTCGGAGCGGGCGAAGGCGGTAAGTGCAATCGCCGGAATTTTGCCACCGCGCTCCGGTCCACGGGCGCGAATCCGTTTCAGTAACTCGAACCCGTCGCAGTCCGGCATGCCGATGTCGCTCACCAGGACGTCGGGTTTGTGAGTTTCCAGCAGCGCCAGGGCCTCGTCCGCAGACGCAGCGGTCAGCACCGTGGCGCCGCACTCTTCCAAGACGCGCTTGAGTAAGTCGCGTGCATCGGCCTGGTCATCAACGACGAGCACCGTGACGCCAGCGAGCTCCTCGCTGCCGGCGAGGGTTTCGACTTCTTGACGCGATGACGGATGCCGCCTGGCGCCCCTGTCGGACGATCGGACGATCATCAGCGGCAGCCGCACGGTTGCGGTGGTGCCCAAGCCATCGCCCGGGCTCTTCAAATCGATAGTGCCGCCGTGCAGCTCGACGAGTCGTTTGACAATCGACAATCCGAGTCCGAGGCCCCCGAACTTTCGGGTGCTCGAGGCATCCGCCTGACGAAAGCGCTCGAACAGGTACGGTTGGAATTCCGGTTTGATTCCGACGCCGGTATCGGCCACGATGATCTCGATGTGCGAGTTGACGCGTTCCAACACGACCTGGACGCGGCCGCCTTTCGGCGTGAACTTGATGGCGTTGGAGAGCAGGTTCCACGCGACCTGCTGCAGCCGGCCGGGATCGGCGGAGATCGGGCCCGCACCCGGATCGAGCAAGGTCTGCATCCTGATGCCTTTGGCATCGGCCGCGGGCCTGACGGTTTCGATCGCCGCTTCGATCACCGAGGCCGGATGCACCGGCTCGATATCCAGCCGCAGCTTGCCCGAGGTGATCCGGCTCATGTCGAGCAGGTCTTCAATCAACTGCGTCTGCACGCGCGCGTTGCGTTCGATGGTGTCGAGTGCTTTGAGGAAAGGTGCACCCTCCCGCGGCCCGGTCTTGAGGATGAGCGACCATCCGAGAATGGCGTTCAACGGCGTTCGCAGCTCGTGCGACAGCGTGGCCAGAAACGCATCCTTCATTTCGCCCAGGCGTTCGGCCTCGGTGCGCGCCGCACGCTCACTCTGGAGAAGCAAGGTGCGCTCTTCGGCAGACTTCTGCGCGGCCTCGTAGAGCCGCGCATTGTCGATGGCGATGCCGGCCTGCGCCGCCACGCCGACGATGAGACGCTCGGTGCGTTCGGTAAAGACCGCCGTGTCGGCATGACCAAAGAACAAGCCGCCAATGACTTCGTCAGACCGCGACCGCACGGGGACGGCCAGATAGCTGCGGACGGGCAGATGGCCCTTGGGCATGCCGTGATGCGGGGCCATGGTGCCGTAGCGAGGGTCCTGCATGACGTCATCGCAACGAATCGGCCCCTCGCCGCGGAACGTCGCGCCGAAGAGGGCGGTCGCACGTGGCTGGCCGAACTGCTCGAACTGCTCGCGTGCCGCCCCCGACAGTGTGTAAAGCAGGAAAGAA
>JACCSI010000565.1 GCA_013813075.1 Acidobacteriota bacterium
AACTCGAGGTGGACTTCAGAAAGTCGCGTCGGGTAAGCATGGCGGAAGGATACCCTCGTCTACGGAATCTCGACAGGCCTCTTTCCATTTCCGCAGGTGATGGGACGGTCGTCAGCCATCGCGGTCACCCGTCTTGGATACCCAACAGTGCGCCGTCGCCAGTGTTCTCCGTGGGGTACCGCGGGTGCTCAGGGCCTCGATTTGTTGCGGGCCATCCGTAAGATGTCATCGAGTGGATTGCCGTCGCCGTTGATGTCGAGCAGAGACCCCAACCCACCAGCAGACTGGCCGCCAAGCATGCCGCCGAGCATGCCGCCGAGGCCACCGCTGGTCGGCGAACTCTGCGCTCCGTGGGCACCGCCCCGCTGTTTCGCCATGTAGCCGGCGACCAGCATTGCCAGCATGGGCAGCATCTTTTTCAGAAGTGTTGAATCGAGCCCCGACTGGGAGGCCGCGTTCTGCGCGACCGTGCGGCTGACGTCCTTCGAGCCAAAGATGTGGCCGAGCACGTCATTGCCACGACTCACGTTTGTCGGCTGTGGCGACAGCACGTCGTCGAGCAGACTAGCGCCGCCCAATTGCCCGAGCAGGTCGCCGAGCCCCTCGACTCCCGCGGGTTGGGTCTGCGCCTGCTTTTTGAAGCCGCCCAGGATCGCGGGGGCAAGTGCAGCCGCGCCAGTGGCGACGTCGCTTTCGCTGACGCCCAATTCCTGGGCCATCGACTGAAGCCCGCCCATCTGCGCGAGGATATCGGTAATTTGCATGTGCTCAACTCCATTTGAAGGATGCCACCTGATTCAATTCAGGCGCGCACCCAATGATATTCCGACATCGTGTGCGGCGAAGCCAGCGTCAGGTTGCGCTGCCATGCCTGAATCGCGATGTCACCACGGCGTCAAGCGGGTCACATCAGCGGGTTAGGGTGCCGAGGCGTTTGCCCGGCGTTGCCGCAGCGTTTCGTAGACCGCGATCGCCACGCTCGTTGACAGGTTCAGCGATCGCACGCGCGGCGACAGGATCGGCATCGTCACAAACCGTTCGCGATACCGCTCGTGGAGGTCCGCCGGCAGCCCGCCGGTCTCACGGCCAAAGACCAGGACGACATTTTCGGGTCCGCCGAGTGGCGCGTCCCAGAACGATTGCGTCGCCTTGGTCGAGAAAAAGTAGGGATCGCCGAGCGTTGGCAATTCGTTCTCGAACGCCCGCCAATCGGCCCAGACACGCACATCGACATGCTCCCAGTAATCGAGGCCGGCGCGTTTCACCTGGCGTTCGTCGAGTGAGAACCCCAGCGGTTCGATAAGGTGCAAGACGGCGCCGGCGGCCAGGCAGGTTCGACCGGCGTTGCCGGTGTTCCAGTGAATTTCGGGGTGCACGAGTACGACGTGTATTGCCAATGCGATGGCTCTTCAGGTGGTCGCAGCCCACGTGACGCTAGGAGCCGCAGGCGCGAGACGTCCAGCGGGTTCTTGGCGTCATCGCCCCCATGGCGCTGCTGCCGGCTCGATGAACGATCAAATGATCGACCAGCGTGTCGGCCTGATCCTGCAGGCGCTCGTTGGCCCGCGAGTCATAGCCGTGCACATACGTCGCGTTCATGTCAGCCACCGGTTCTCGGATCGAATCGCGTCTTGACACCGATGCTTTGCGTGATGAACGCGGCGGCATCGCGCAAAGAGCGGCGTGCTTCCGGCACGAACGGGACAAGCATCTGCCAACAGTGCGGCACGTCGGCGTAGATTTCAAGGCGGCTCGCGCCTCCGGCCGCGCGAATACCCTCGTGCACGCGCCGCGCATCGTCGAGAAGCAACTCGGTCGACCCGACGTGCAGGAGTGCGGATGGTAATCCATGCAGGTCGGCGTATACCGGGGAGACCGCGGGCGCGGACGGCGGCGCCGCGCCAAGGGTGGCCGCCGCGAAGTCGACGATGTTCTCGCTGCGAAACATCGCGCAGCGCCCGTCGTTGGACTGCACAGAAGCGCCCGTGCCCGCGAGGTCTGACCACGGCGAAAAGGCGACGACGCAGGCCGGCGCAGGCAGAGATTGATCTCGCAGGCGGACCGCGAGGGCGAGCACGAGGTTTCCGCCGGCGGAGTCGCCGGCGAGCGCAACGCCGGACGATGTCGTCCCGGTTGAGAGCAACCATTCATAGGCCGCGAGGACGTCGTCGTGAGCCGCGGGGAATCGATGCTCGGGTGCGAGTCGGTACTCGACGCTGAATACCCGACAGCGGGTAAGGTGTGCGAGCGCCGCAGTGATCGGCCGGTGCGTCGCGGCCGAACACGCAACGAAGCCACCGCCATGGACGTAGAACACAACGCCGGGGATCGGAGCGTCAGGAATCAGCCATTCGCCCTGGACG
>JACCSI010000566.1 GCA_013813075.1 Acidobacteriota bacterium
GTTCCTGACAACGCAGCGTGAGGTGCCTGCGCGGCGCCCCGTCGACGAGCGCGTCAAGGACTGGAAGGAGGTGTATCCGGACGACATCGGCCGCACCCTGCTGCCGATCATCGGCAAGCAGGCCGGCCGGTGCATGGACTGCGGCATCCCGTTCTGTCATCAGGGGTGCCCGCTCGGTAACCTGATTCCGGACTGGAACGACCTGGTCTTCCGCGATTCATGGCGCGCAGCGATCGAACGGCTCCATCAGACGAACAACTTTCCGGAGTTTACCGGTTTGCTGTGTCCAGCACCGTGCGAGGGGTCATGTGTGCTCGGCATCAACAACGATCCCGTCAATATCAAGTCGATTGAGCTGGCAGTTGTCGAGCGCGCGTTCGACGAAGGTTGGATTGTCCCCGAGGCGCCGGCGATTCGCACTTGGAGGAAGGTCGCCGTCATCGGTTCGGGACCGGCCGGCCTTGCCGCCGCCGCACAGCTCAATCGCGCCGGGCACAGCGTTACCGTCTTCGAAAAGTCGGACCGCCTTGGCGGGCTACTGCGTTACGGCATTCCGGAATTCAAAATGGAAAAGCGCGTGCTCGACCGTCGGCTCGATCTCCTCGCGGCCGAGGGTGTCGTGTTCCGCACGCAGGTCAACGCCGGCATGGACGTGACCGCTGACGAGCTGAGGCGCAGCTTCGACGCCGTGTTACTGGCGGGCGGTGCCGGCCAACCGCGCGACCTCACGGTGCCAGGTCGCGAGCTCGAGGGCGTTCACTTTGCCATGGACTTCCTGACGCAGCAGAATCGCCGTTGCCAGGGGGACGACGTACCGGACACCGCGGCAATTTCAGCCGCCGCCAAACACGTCGTCATTATCGGCGGCGGGGACACCGGGGCGGATTGTCTTGGCACCGTTCATCGACAGGGCGCCGCGTCTGTCATTCAGCTCGAACTCCTGCCGACGCCTCCGGAGCGCAGGGCGGCCGACAACCCGTGGCCGTTATGGCCGCATATTTTCCGCACGACCTCCGCGCACGAGGAAGGCGGCGAACGTCAGTACGCGGTCGCCACAGCCAGATTCTCTGGCGACGCCGCCGGTCATGTGCGGACCCTCCACGGTCACCGGGTCCATCGCATCGTCACCGATCGCGGTACGACATTCGAGACGGCGCCTGACAGCGCTTTCGAGATGCGAGCCGACCTCGTGCTGCTCGCAATGGGGTTCGCGGGCGCGGAGAAATGCCGTCTCCTCGAGGCGCTCAAGGTTGAACTCACTGATCGCGGTACCGTGTGGCGCGACGAGCACTGGATGACGAGCGTCCCGGGCGTGTTCGCAGCCGGCGACATGCAGCGCGGTCAATCGCTCATCGTCTGGGCAATTGACGATGGGCGCCGCGCGGCGGCAGCGCTCGATGGATACCTGGCGCGAAGTGCGCGGCCCGTTGCCGCAGCTGCTCGTTAATTCTGTAGCGCGCGACGTGACCCACACGCTTTCAGTTTTGCCGTTAACAGTGGCTGCCCCTTGTTGGCGATATACCATGCGTCCGATTCAGACGGGAGTGTCGAAAGATTCGCGCAGAACGCCGCCATCTGCTCGTTACTGAGGTAGACCTGCACGTTCGAGCCATAGAAGGCCGACACCGCGCCTCCGTGGTCCCGAACGTAGTCGCCCACGCGCCTCACCGTCGTTGGGCCGGCGAAGTCGCCGACGATCGGCACGATCAGATTCCGCATCTGCAAGCTTTTGACGAACGCAAAGGCGTCTTCCGTGGCCAGATAACTGCGGCTTTGACCCCTCGCGTCGGTTGCGGTCATCAGCGTGCGGTATGACGGGCCTGCCGCGGTCGGTGGAAGTGAGCGGCCGTAGTGGATCCCCGGGCCATCAACCGCAAAGGCGCTCAGGGCCCGGTCAATGGAAGCGAGATCATCCGACGACAGCGGGAAACGGTGGGTGGTCAGCAGCCGCTCCCGGACCAGGCGCGCAGTGGCGTTCTGCTGCGCACTTGACGACGCCACGGACGCGTAGATGGCGAAGAGGTCGCGGACCGACGTGTCCGGACTCAAACCCCGGGGACGGGCGCGCGCGAAGAGCAGCGACAGGAAGTCGGCGCGGTCGTTCGCGGATTCAAACAGCGCCTTGTACATCAGGTGCAGGTTTCGGTTCTCTTGCCGGATGTCGATGATGAAGGCCATGACCGGCTCGAGGCGCGCGATGTAGCTGAAGTTCTGCTCGGGTCCGACACCGATGTAGACGCCGCCGGCGGGATGCAGACGGCGCGCATTCTCAGAGACGTGCGGTTCGTTCGACACCAGGTTGTCGGACAGCGGGAATGTTCCCGGTGGTTCCGAGAGTGTCTCGATCAGGGCCCGGAATGTTTCGTCGGTCAGCGCGACTGCCGGAGCGCCCCCTGGGCCGCAGGCGATGCCGACCAGGACGGTGCAGCACAGAAGCACCACAAGCCAGTGTCGTCCCGCCTGGGGTGCGGTGGCTCTCGCCGTCACCGCGGCGCGCCCTTGCCGCTCCGCATGCGCTTCTTCGCGGTCCTCCGGGCAGCGC
>JACCSI010000586.1 GCA_013813075.1 Acidobacteriota bacterium
AGGTGATGCTCGGCACCCGCGGCATCGCTCCGGAGGACCTGGCGCGTCATCTCGAATTCACACGCTTGGTGGTGCGGGATGAAATCGGGGGCGACGCCGCGGCGCTGGCTGAGGAATATCTCAGCGCAAGCCTGGCGCACTTGCCGACGCTGCCAAGTGAGTTGCCCTCCCATCTGACGGCTGACGCACCCCAGGCCGAACTCGCCCGCAAGTATCTCGACGCGCTTCTCGACGGCGACCGCCATTCGGCCAGCCAGATGGTCCTCGACGCCGTCGGCGCAGGCACGCCGGTCAAAGACATTTACCTGCATGTATTTCAGCCGTCGCAGTACGAGGTCGGACGCCTGTGGCAGGTCAACGCAATCAGCGTTGCCCAGGAGCATTACTGCACCGCGGCGACGCAGTTGATCATGTCCCAGCTCTATCCGCATATCTTCGCCTCGGAGAAGCGCGCCGGTACCCTGGTGGCCACCTGCGTCTCCGGAGACCTTCACGAAATCGGTGTGCGGATGGTGGCCGATTTTTTTGAGCTGGACGGGTGGAACACGTTTTACCTGGGCGCGAACATGCCGGCGCAGTCCGTCGTCGATACGGTGGTGCAGCGCGGCGCCCAGGTGTTGGGGATCTCAGCGACGATTTCATCGCATCTTCGCGCGGTCCGCGATGTGATTGAACGGATTCACGCCCATCCCGACTGCCAGCACGTCAAGATTCTGGTGGGTGGGTATCCATTTCTCGTCGATCCGGATCTCTGGCGCAAAGTGGCCGCCGATGGCTGCGCGCGCAATGCGCAGGAGGCCATCACCGTGGCCCACGAGCTGATCGCACGAGATCAACGCGCATGACTCAGCCTGAGCAGGATAGCGGCCTCGCCCTGGTGAGCGCTCCGGACGGCACCATTCTTCGCATCATTCGCGACGACCTTGGCCTCCCCGCGCGCCTCCCATCCGGCACCACACTTCTGCACCTCATGGAGAAGTGCTCCACAGTTGGGGCGCTGAGCTTTCTGCGCGCGCTCAACGACCGACACGCTGCCTTCGACTGGTCCTTGACCATGCGCATCGCCGGACAACCAACGCCGATGCATTTTGCCGGCACCGCCGAAGACGGTCGCCTGTTCATCGTCGCCGCCCGCACCAGTTCCGGGCTGACACGTTTCAGCGAAGAACTGATATCGATCAACAACGACCAGGCCAACGCGCTGCGTGCCGCACTGAAGGATCTCAGCCTCCAGGACCGTGGTGAACATCTCGGCGACCGCCGCCTCTACGACGACCTGTCGCGGGTGAACAACGAGCTCGCGAATCTTCAGCGCGCGATGGTCAAGACCAACGTCCAACTCGAGAAGTTGAACGCGCATAAGAATCGCATTCTCGGTATGGCGGCGCATGACCTGCGCAACCCGCTGGGCGTCATCCTCAGCTACAGTGAGTTCCTCGAGGCCGAGGTCTCGGAGCTGTTGAACGTCGAACAACGGGAATTTCTCGCGGTCATCAAGGAGACCAGCAAGTTCATGCTGGGAATGGTCACCGACATCCTCGATGTCACGGCGATTGAGGCCGGTGAGCTGAAACTGGATCGGCAGCCCACTGATTTAGCGCACCTCCTCGGTCGCAGTGTCACGCTCAACCGTGTCCTCGCCGCGCGCAAGGACATCGCCGTCGAGCTCGACCCACTGCCGGTATTGCCCGTCATGGCGATCGACGCGGGCAAAATTGAACAGGTGCTCAACAATCTTCTGAGCAATGCCGCTAAATTCTCGCACCCCGGCAGCCGAGTACACGTCCGCGTCACGTATTCGCGTGATGTCGTCACCATGTCGGTGGAGGATCAGGGCCAGGGCATTCCGCCCGGAGATCTCGCGAAGCTGTTCAAACCGTTCGGGACGGCCAGTGTTCGCAGCACCGCCGGCGAGCAGAGCACTGGGCTGGGGTTGGCGATCGTGCGCAATCTCGTTGAAGGACACGGCGGCCGGATCTGGCTTGAAAGCGAAGTCGGTAAAGGCACCACGTTTTTCTTCACATTGCCCGTCGTCGTGAGCGTTCAGCCCGGAGGCACGCAGCATGCCAAGGAGCCCCGGTGAGCGCGCTTATGCATCATGTTCGGCTCGGAAGTGGACGACCCGTGTTACTCGTGCACGGGCTGGGCGGAAACTGGCGATCCTGGGCACCGATCCTCGAACAGCTTTCTCAGCAACGCGAGGTGTTCGCCATCGATCTCCCTGGACATGGCCAGACGCCGCCATTGGCCGGCGAGGTGTCGATTCGCACGTTGGGCGACGCTCTCACCGATTTTTTAGAGGCTCAGGGCCTTCTCGGCGTGGACACCGTTGGCAGTTCGATGGGCGCCAGGCTGGTCCTGTAACTCGCGCGCCGGGGCAGCGTCCTTGGCAGTGTCGGGTCGCTAAATCCCGGCGGTTTCTGGCGGGGGTGGGAGCGGCACGCCTTTTTTGGGTCGATTTGGGCGTCCATCCGTCTGGTGCGGCTGCTTCAGCCGGTGATGCCGCGAATCGTTGGGCATCCTCTCGGTCGAACACTGCTC
>JACCSI010000043.1 GCA_013813075.1 Acidobacteriota bacterium
TCTACGGACCGAGCGACGAGCTCTTCGTCGGTCCATGCTGTCCGCACCAGGGCGGGGGCTCCTTCCCGGGAATTGCGCCGTACTTGAAAACTGTACCTTGTAAGACGGCGGCCAGTGACTGTTAGTCGGCCGCGCCAATCCAGTAACCCCCTCTCCAGAAACGACTCTGACGTACAATCAGTACAGTGAGCGACGCAGCACGTCAGTGGCGGCTGGTGCGAGCCGTTGCCCGGCACGACCAGATGGCCGAATTGCTCCCAGAATTCCATCAACAGGCCCTTCGGGTCTCGGGCGGCCGCGTCAGCGTCATCATTCGGTTCAATCCACGAACCCAGACCCTGCAGGGGACTTCCGCCGCCGGACTGGATGAGCTCGGTCCTGAACCGTGGCTGGCGGACACCTCCGGGCAGGCCGCCGCCGAACGCACGTGGGCCGGCGGCAGCCCGCTCTTTTTCCAGGACTTGAGCGACCTCCCCACCCGACTCGGCGCATCGGGCGCGCTTCTGGTGCCCCTCCTGAGTGGCGGCGACCGCATCGGATTGCTGATCATCGGCGGCGAGGAGCTTGATCGCGGAGACGCGGTCGACGCCGAAGTCGCCGTTGTCGGCGACCTGTTGTCGGTTGCGCTCGAACGCGCCAAACGCCAACGCGACGCCGACCTGCAGCAGGACCTGCGCGAGCTCGCCGCCGAACTTGCGCGTTCCGTCTCGTCGTCCCTACATCTCAACGCCAGCCTCGAGGTGTTCTGCGATCGCGCCAGTCGCCTGTTCACGGCGGACCACGTCTCGGTCTGGCTGCACGATCGCCGCGCCCGCACGTTGGACCTGGCGGCGTCGTCGAATGCGGCCGAGGTCGCGAATCGTCAGCGGCTCGGCACTGATGACACCACGGTTCCGGTGTCTCGTGTGCTGCGCGGCATCCGCGCGGAAGTGGTGGCGTCGATGCACCATAACGCCCCTGACGTGCTCGTGCCACTCAAGGGCCGTCGCCGTGCACTCGGGACGCTCGAACTGCGCGGCGTGCGGATCGACGCCGGTGACGAGATTGACCTCCTCGACCGCCTCGAGGAGGTCGGCCGCCAGCTGTCCGCCGCGATTGAGAACGTCTGGCTGCTCGAAGATGTGTTGCGCTCGCGACGTGAGCTCGAGAGCACCTTCAACTCACTCGCCGACCTGGTCTTCGTCAGCGACTCGCGGACGCTGCGCGTCACGCATGCCAATCAGGCCGTCGCCACGCGCCTGGGGCGGCGCGCGGCCGACCTCATCGAACATCCACTCGCAGAGTTCTTCGGCCCGGATCTCGTCAACTGGGTGGCACAGCTCGGGCCCGGCGGTGGGCAGATCGCCACCGGGTACGAATCGCGAGAATTCGAGGATCCGGTCCTGAAGGGCACGTTTCTTTTTACGGTGAGCCCACTCATTGGACGCGACGACGAACGCATCGGGCATGTCATCGTCGCGCGTGATGTTACCGATCATGCGCGGCTCGAAGCCGAACGTGTCGAGCTGCGCGACCGGCTGACCCAGTCGGAGAAGCTGGCGGCGCTGGGACAGTTCGTGGCGGGCATCGCCCACGAATTGAACAACCCGCTGCAAGGCGTCATCGGCCACGTCGAGCTGCTGTTACAAAGCACCGGACCCGGCACAACGCGGTTCAAACGCGATCTCAAGCTGGTATTCCGGGAGGCTGACCGGGCTGCGAAGATTGTGCACAACCTGCTGGTGTTTGCCGGATCGCGGCGCATCACCCGCCGGCGACTGAACGTGAACCACGTCGTCACCAAGGTGCTCGCCCTGCGCGCGACGGCGTGCGCCGCCGCCCGCATCGACGTCACCAAGGTCCTGGCCGTAAAGCTGCCGCGGATTGCGGGGGACGCGCTCCTGTTGCAGCAGGCGGTGCTGAACATCGTGGTCAACGCGGAACAGGCGCTGGCGTCGGTCCCCGAACCACGCCGACTGGAGATTCGCACACGGACCGCACTACACGGCATCGAAATTCGTATTGCGGACAACGGCACCGGCATCTCGGCGGAGGCCTTGCCGCGATTGTTCGAGCCGTTTTTTACGACGAAAGAAGTAGGTCAAGGGACGGGACTCGGGCTGGCCATTGCGTACGGCATCGTGCAGGAGCATGCCGGCGAGTTGCACGCCGCGAACCGGCCCGAAGGCGGCGCCGCCTTCACGATTGAATTGCCCTCGGAGTCCGAGGCTGTAGAATAACGGGCGCAGAGCCGCATAATTGGGCATCAACTTTCCCAACGACGAAATTTTTCTGAC
The DNA here is from genome assembly GCA_013813075.1 of Acidobacteriota bacterium. Classification (GTDB taxonomy): domain Bacteria; phylum Acidobacteriota; class Vicinamibacteria; order Vicinamibacterales; family UBA2999; genus JACCSI01. The sequence continues at coordinate 2,277 of JACCSI010000043.1, forward strand.
GACTGAAGAGGTGCTGGAATATCTCCAGGTCAACCTGCGTACGGTCTATCGCTTGATCAAGGCGGGAAAAATTCCCGCCGTCCGCGTCGGTCGTCAATGGCGATTCCGCAAACGTGACATCGACGCATGGTTGGACGCGCAGCGTCCGCGCGGCGAGCGTGCGCCCGCCCCGGCCGATCGGGCTGCCCGCCCGGCGGATCACCCGCGCGTGCTGGTCGTGGACGACGAGGCCAGCATCCGCGAGCTGCTGTCAAAGACGCTCGCGCTAGCGGAGTACGACGTCGACACCGCGCCGGACGGGCGAGCGGCGATCGAGCGACTCCGTCTCGGTCATTACGATCTGTTGATTGCCGACCTGAAGATGCCCGGGCTCGATGGTCTCTCGCTCATTCGCGAGGCGAAGCGCCTGAAGGTGGATCTGCCGGTCATCATCATCACGGGCTTTTCCACCGAGTCGAGTGCGATCGAAGCCGTCAATCTCGGCGTTGCCGGGTACCTCACCAAGCCCTTCCGGGTTCCACAAGTACTGGCCGCTGCAGCACGGGCGCTCGGCGAGTAACGACACTTGGGTCGTTGAGCAATGGCTGATCGCGTCACTGCGAAATCGGGAGTCTGACCAGCCGAGTAATTGACTTCGGTCATGCGGCACCGTGTGACGACGGTGCGCTGATCATCCGATGCGCTCTGTGCTCGATGCCATTCCTCAATTGACCAATCGCTGACGCGAGATGATTCAGCTTCAACAACTTCACAAGCAGTTTGCGGATCGGGTCCTGCTTGACCAGGTGACGTGGCAGGTCGGCGCCCGCGACCGGGTGGGTTTGTGCGGCCCGAACGGTGCCGGCAAGACCACATTGCTGCGCATGCTGGCCGGTTTCGACGAGCCGGACGCCGGCCAGGTCTTGCGGCCGAACGCGCTCACCATTGGTTACCTGCCGCAAGACGGCCTCACGCACCACGGGTCAACCGTGGTTCAGGAAGCGAGCCTCGCGCTCAAGCACTTGCTCGACCTCAAGGCCGAAATGCACGACCTCGAACATCGCCTCGGAGATGAGGCGGTGCCCGCCGCCACGCACGAGGCACTGCTGCACCGCTACAGCGAGGTCCAGGAGCGCTTCGCCATCGAGGACGGGTATCACCTGGAGTTGAACGTCACGACCGTACTCCGCGGGCTCGGTTTCGAGCAGGGCGACTTCGACAAGATGACCGATCATTTGTCGGGCGGCTGGCAGATGCGGCTGGCCTTGGCCAAACTCCTGCTCGGCCGACCAGGTCTGCTGCTCCTCGACGAACCCACCAACCATCTCGACCTCGACGCGCGAAACTGGCTCGAAGCGTACCTCGTCGCGTATCCGCATTCGGTCATCCTGGTGTCGCACGACCGCTATTTTCTCGACGCGGTGGTGACGCGAATTTCCGACCTGGCGCTGCGCACCATCACCGACTACCCCTGCAACTACTCGGAGTATCTGGGGCAGCGCGAAGAGAAAATGTCGCGACTGCGAGAAGCGAAGAAACGCCAGGACGACGAGATCTCGCGGGTCCAGGAGTTTATCGATCGGTTCCGGTACCAAGCGACGAAAGCGGCTCAGGTGCAGAGCCGCGTCAAGATGCTCGATAAGGTCGAGCGCATCGAGGTACCGCCGGAGCGGAAGCGAATCCATTTCCAGTTCCCGGCTGCGCCCAAGAGCGGGCGCATCGTGCTGGAACTGAAACACGCGCATAAAGCCTACGGCCCCAAAATGGTCCTCGCCGACGTCACGCTCCACGTCGAGCGCAGCGACCGCATTGCCCTGGTCGGCCACAACGGCGCCGGCAAATCGACCATGATGCGCTTGCTGTCAGGCGAGGAATCGCCGGACGCCGGCGACCGGGTCGAAGGACACCAGGTCGTCATGCAGTACTTCGCGCAGGATGAAGCGACGCGGCTCAATCCCAAGCTGACGGTGTACGAGACGCTGTCGGCAGGCTCGCCCGACTCGATGATTCCCGCCATTCGCAACATCCTGGGCGGGTTCCTGTTCTCAGGTGACGACGTCTACAAGAAGGTGGCCGTGCTGTCGGGCGGCGAGCGGACGCGCCTGGCCGTTGCGCGAATGCTGCTGCGACCGTCGAACACTCTGCTGCTCGACGAACCGACCAACCATCTCGATCTCGATTCGAAGGAAGTGCTTCTGGACGCCCTGGCCGACTATGGCGGCACGCTCATCTTCGTGTCCCACGACCGTTACTTCGTCGAACGCCTGGCGACCCGCGTCGTCGAAGTGGCTGACGGCAACGCGGCGCTCTATCCGGGGACGTATGCGGAATATCTCTGGTCCAAGGAACACGGTGTGTCCGCCGTCGCGCGCCGGGAAAAGTCATTGCGCCACGAGGCAGCTGCCTCGGCCACGGCCCCTGCCGCCGGCCGTGCGGCCCCTGCGCCTGTCGCACCTGCCGTGGCAAAACCATACGACGATCAAAAACGCGATTCGGCGGAGCGTCGCAAGATGGAACGCGCACGGAAACACTTACGTGATCGGATCGTCGAACTCGAATCGCGGATCGGGGAACGCGAACGCGACATCAAGAACCTGGAAGCGGCAATGTCGGCGCCCGGCTTCTACGAACACCACGAACACGCCAAACCCGTTCTCGACAAACACCAGGCGCTGATGTGGGAGGTGGGCGAGCTGCTCGGGCAATGGGAAATGTTGCAGGCCGAGGCCGAGGCGTAATGTCAACGCCGACGAAAGCGTCAGGCTCATTACGCTTTTGTAATTCTTACTTGGTTGCTGGATAATACAAATTCTGTAATTGCCATAGCTTAGGCGTTTTACCGTTGAGGTACGCCCCTTGCGATGGAGGGCGTGGGGTCCGATATTGATCCCGCATACCCATGGCTGCCCCAAAACGTACCGCGTCGCCGACCCGTCCGCTGCGCCGCGCCCATACCCGTGGGGCTTCCGACGAGTTCTTCCGGCACATGGTCGCCAACATGCGCAACGGGGTTCTCGCCATCGATCGGTCCGGGCTGCTGGTGCTGATCAATGACGAGGCGTACCGCATTTTCGGGTTGCCTTCCGACCTCGACTACCTGGGCCAGCCCTACGCCGCCGTCTTCCGTCATCACCCCGACGTCGTTCGCGTCCTCGGCGGCGCGTTCGACATGGCGGCGCTGCCCAATCGCGCAGAACTCAGGCTGAAGCAGACGGAAAAGGTCATCGGTTACACCCTGTCGCTCATTCGCGACGAGCATGACCAAGCCGTCGGCGCGGCGATGTTTTTCAAGGACCTCACGCACGTCGAGCAAATCGAAGAACGCGAGCGGCTGCGGGATCGGCTCGCGGCGCTTGGCCAGATGGCGGCGGCCATGGCGCACGAGATCAAAAACCCGCTCGGCGGCATCGAGGTGCTCGCCGGACTGCTGCGGCGCCAGGTGCCCGACAATCGCGATGCACAGGCGCTTGTTCACGACATCATCAACGAAGCCAAGATGGCCAACGCCATCGTGCAGGAAATGCTCGACTTCGTGCGGCCCGTGCGTCTACAACTTGACCGCGCGTCAATCGCCGACGCCGTGCAAAGCGCCGTGACGATGGCGGACGGGAAAGCCACCCGCGGTGACATCGCGGTCGATGTGCAACTGCCGGCAACGCTGCCGACCATACAGGGCGATCCTCACCAGCTGGCACAGGTATTCGCCAATCTGCTGATCAACGCGTACGAGGCGCTCGGGGGCCGCGGCGCGGTGACGTTGAGCGCTCGCGTGGTTGATGCCAGTGAAGACGGCGCACTCCTCCCGGACGGCTATCAGCCCGTGCAAACGGTGATTGTCGATGTGCGCGACACCGGCCCCGGCGTGTCTGCCGAAGTGATGGACAATATTTTCAATCCGTTCTTTACCACCAAGGCCAAAGGGTCGGGCCTGGGATTAGCCATCGTCCGCAAGATTATTGACGCGCACGAAGGCCGCATCGACGTCACCAGCACGCCAAATCGAGGCACGTGCTTCAAGCTGACGCTGCCGGTCGAGCATACCGACACGTGGGTGCGTTGAGGTCTATCGCGACCTCGTGGTCCTGATCGGTTGCTCAGTGGATCTCGCGATCGACGATCCACGGGTCAGCCCTTCGAGTGTTCGTAGTTCGTTCGATTCAGGAAGCAGTTTATGGCGAAAATTCTAGTAGCAGACGATCACGACGCGCTGCGGCGCGGGCTGGTGCTCGCCTTGACCGCGGCAGGGCACGAAACGGAAGAAGCGGGCAACGGCAATGCCGCGATCGAGAAGCTGCACGAGAATTACTTCGACGTGGTCGTCAGCGACCTGAAGATGGGCGGGTCCAGCGGCCTCGACGTGTTGCGCACGACAAAGGCGCTGCATCCGTCGACATCGGTCATCCTGATGACGGCGTTTGGCACCGTGAACACCGCAGTTGAGGCGATGAAGCACGGAGCGTTCGATTACGTGCAGAAGCCGTTCGAGATTGAAGAGATGGAGGTAAAAGTCGACAAGGCGCTGGAATTGAAGCGCCTGCGCAACGAGCTCGACTACCTGCGTCACGAACAACACGAATCGTACGATTTCGAACGCATCGTTGGCGGGAGCGAAGCACTTCAAAAGGTGCTCACCGTCGTGAAGAAAGTCGCGAAGAGCAATTCGACGGTGCTGATCCGGGGCGAGACCGGCACCGGCAAGGAGCTGATCGCCGGCGCCCTCCACCACAACTCGCTCCGCGCCGCACGCAACTTCGTCAAGGTCAACTGCGCGGCCCTGCAGGAAAACCTGCTCGAGTCCGAACTGTTCGGACACGAGAAGGGTGCTTTCACCGGCGCCGATCGTCAGCGCATCGGTCGCTTCGAACAGGCGGACGGCGGCTCGCTGTTTCTCGATGAGATCGGCGACATGAGCACCAGCACGCAGGCCAAGATTCTGCGGGTGCTGCAGGAGCACGAGTTCGAACGGCTTGGCGGCACGCGAACGATCAAGGTCGATGTCCGGCTCATCGCCGCGACCAACCGCGACCTGCCGGCAATGGTGGGCAACAGCCAGTTTCGTGAAGACTTGTACTACCGGCTGAACGTAGTGACCATCGACATGCCGCCGTTGCGGGAACGCAAGGACGATATCCTGCCGCTGGCCAACTGGTTCATTCGACGGTTTGGCAGCGAACTGAAGAAAAAGCTCGACGGCCTCGATACCGAGGCGCAGAAGACGTTGATACGCTACAACTGGCCGGGCAATATTCGCGAGCTGGAAAACGCCATCGAACGCGCCGCGCTGATGGCGGAGAGTTCCATGATTCGCGCCGACGACCTCCACCTCGGGGACTTCGGCGGCAGCGGCGCACGAGAGACATCATCGGCCGTCAAGATCCCTCCAACCGGGATCGCCCTCGAAGAAATCGAACGGCAGGCCATCGTCGAGGCGTTGAAGATGTCGAATTGGGTCCAGAAGGACGCGGCGGATCTGCTGACAATCAGCCCGCGCGTCATGAACTACAAGATCAAGACTCTCGGCATCGAGATGCCGCGCCGGCGATCAATGCCGGAACCCGTCGGCGAGTTCGCGCGTTAGGCTGGCAGCCGCCACGTCGCGACAGCCGCTACTGTTCTGCCCCGCCCAGAGTGGCGAAAAATCGCCATTGCCGTGCGCTTCGGCGCTGCCCCGCAACGCCAGGATCGCACTCGTCGCCAGTGGAAACGCCGGCGGTCTGTCGCTGATCGGACCGAGGTCGCGCATCAGACGATTGACGATGCCACGTGCCGGGCGGCCGGTCCAGACGTTGGTGAGTGCCGTGTGTCGCGCGCCGTCGCCGGCAAGTGCCCGCCGGTGCACGGCGCTGGTGGTCGCTTCCGGGCAGAGTAAGTATGTAGTGCCGAGCTGCACACCCGCCGCGCCGAGGCGCATTGCCGCCGCGACGCCGCGCGCGTCCGCGATGCCGCCGGCCGCAATGACTGGAACACTGACCGCGCGTACGACCTGCGGCAGCAACGCGAAGGTGCCAATCTGGGTCGTCAAGTCGTCGGAAAGAAACATGCCGCGGTGCCCGCCGGCTTCGATACCCTGCGCAATGATCGCGTCGACGCCGTGCGCTTCGAGCCAGCGCGCTTCATCAACCGTGGTCGCGGAGGCGAGCACTTTGGCCCCGGTCGCCTTCACCCGTGCAAGCAACGCTCGGTCCGGGAGGCCAAAGTGAAAACTCACCACCGGCGGCCTGACGTCGTCCAGTAAATCGGCGGCTTCGTCATTGAATGGTGTGCGGCCCGGCCCGGACGGCTCGGCGCTTGGGTCGAGTCCGAGCTCGCGGTAGTAGGGCGCCAGCGTCTCGCGCCACACCGACTCGCGCCTGCTGTCGGGCACAGGCGGGCTGTGGCAGAAGAAGTTCACGTTGAACGGGCCGACTGTTTGCGCCCTGATTGCGGCCATCTCGCCTCGCATCGCGTCGACCGTCAACATCGCGCAGGGCAACGACCCCAACGCGCCGGCATTACTCACCGCCACGGCTAGTGCGCTGCCCTGTACACCGGCCATTGGGGCCTGGATGAGCGGCAGCTCAAGATTCAGGAGTTTGGCAAGTGTCATCTGCGTCGGACTCGCATGGAAGCCACGCTCCGACCTTACGGTGTGCGGACGACAACGGCGAGGCCGTAGCGGTTCGGCGCACGACCGGTGAAGGCGCGCGGCCCGGCGACGGGCCAGCTGCCGCTGATCCACGGATACGGGTTCGAGATATCGGCCCAGAACACGCCGAACGTCACCAGGCGCGACACGTCGACATACACCCGCGCGATCGTGCCGCGATCTTTCTTCCCCATCGCCACGCCGTAGAGCCCATTGACCGCCAAAAACTTCACCAGACTGTCGTCGCGCGACAGCTCTTCACGCGTCAACGTCACTCCCATCTTGGTCCGATCGGAGACCGGCACCTCGAAGGTGCCGCCGACGTAATAACCCGGCTTATCGATGGGTTCCGGATCGAATCCCAACATCTGCGCCGACGTGTCGGTCGGCCCCCAGACGTAACGCGCGTACTCGCCAAATATCGACAGCCAGGGATGCACCTGCACCTTCGCACCCGCCACGAAGGCGTTGTCAATTCGCTTCGACGCCCAATAACTGGGCAGCCGCTCCACTTTCGATCCTGTAAAACCTCGCTTGTAGGCCACGCGCAGGTCGACCGCCTGGTGCGGCCGCGCACGTACGCTGCCGATGGCCGTAAGGGCGCTATTGGCGTCGAGAGACGTATTCGCAAAGTAGAACCAGTCGTAATCCTTCTCGCGGTTGCCCTCGCCGAGCACACCCATCAAGGCGGCCTCGAAGAGCGTCTCGCCGGCGGCCCGACGATGCGTGTAGCCGAGCAGCAGACCGAAGTTTGCTTCCGCGTTCAGCCGCTGGATCCGCGTCAGGTCCTTGGCCGTCCACGACCCGACCTCGAACGGTGCAAACCCAATCGGCACCACGAAGCGGCCAAGACGCGCTGAGATGGCGTCGGTCGCGCGCCAGTCCACGTAGCCCTCGCGCAACGGCCCCTGCTGATTGATGTAGTCGAGGGCAAAAGTGTTGTAGGTGTCAACGCGTTTGAATCCGTTTTCCGCGTCGCACGGCACGATCGGGCCAGCGGTGTAGAAGGTCGGGTCGTTTGGGAAGAAAAAATTCTCCTCGCCGCACGCGGGCTTTGACGACACTTCATTGACCGGGTTGACCGAGAGCCGATAGCTGATCCGATCGGTAACGCGACCGCTGAACGTGATGGTCGCCTGGGCCACGCGGCCCTGTTTTTCAAACCCGAGCTGAGCCTGTGCACCGTCGTGTGACCACCCAGCGATAAAGGTGGCACTCACCTTGAGGCGCTCGTCCTGCGACAGCCCCAGTCCAAACAGGCTGACCGAATCCTCGGGCGGTGCTGGCGTGGGGCTGGATTGTGCCGCCGCCGGCGTGGCCCACACGGCGCAGACGCCCGCTGCCATGATCGTGATGCGGAAGATGTTCATAAAGATTCAGCTCTGTCGACCCGAGCGCGGGTGGGCCTTTCGATACACATCGATTAGTTGCGCGGCGTTGACGTGCGTATAGCGCTGGGTCGTGCTGACTTGCGAGTGACCAAGAAGTTCCTGAATCGTGCGCAGGTCGGCGCCGCGTTGCAGCAGATGGGTCGCAAACGAATGCCGGAGCGCGTGCGGGCTGATGCCGCGCTGCGGCGTGAACTGCGCGACGTATTTGCGCAACAACCGATCGACGCTCCGGCCCGTCAGGCGCGTGCCGCGGTGGTTCACGAACAAGGGTTCCCCGTGCACACGCCTCCCGCGTGTGTCGGTCGTCGGTCCTCGACCGAGCGTCATGGCGGCGCGATCCTTCAGCCATTCGCGAATGGCACGTTCAGCCGCCTGATTGAAAGGGACGATGCGCTCTTTCCTGCCCTTGCCCATCACCCGCACCATCCGCGCGCGCAGGTCGAGGCTATCAATATCGAGCGACTCCAGCTCGCTCAATCGCAGCCCGGACGCGTAGAACAGCTCGAGAATGGCGCGGTCGCGCCGGCCAAGCGGCTGGGTCGCGTCGGGCTGCTCGAGCAGCCGCTCCATTTCCACCTCGGAGAGATGAGCCGGCAGCGTCTGCTCGCGCCGCGGTGCTACGGTCAACGACGTCGGATCGTGCTCGAGATGACCTTCGCGGCGCAGGTATCGCACAAATGTGCGCAGCGCCGACACCTTGCGCGCGACAGAACTGCGTGCCTCGTCGGCCCGGCCGAGTTCGGCGATGTGCGCCCGCACCGTGTCCGGTTGCAGGTCCGCAGGGGTCAACTCAGAGACCCACCGGTCCGTCAGTTTGCCAACGAGGATCAGGTATTGAGAGATGTCGGACTCGTACGCACGAATAGTGTGCGCCGACGCGTTGCGATTGAGCCGGAGGTAGGCGAGGAACTCTTTCAAAACGGTCTTCATCGCACATTCTCAGAGCATCCAGGCATCGGATCCACAGAGTTTACAGATACCTAAGGGCGACAGGGCCACTACCACGCGGTCGTAACATTCTGGGCTTGCCGTGTGTGCCGTGGACGTTGATCCTGCGAACTCGAGGAGTCGCTCTGCCAGGCAGCGAGGTCGGCAAGCGCACGTTCCGCAATCAGCGCCTTCTTTTTGGCCTTGTCGCGAGGCGGGTCCTGCAACGGTGCCATGATGCCGTGAGTGATGTTCGACGGCTGGTAGTTGCCCCTTTCAGCGTGCGACACGTAATAGGCCAGCGCACCGATCGCGGTCGTGCGTGGCGGCGTGCTCAGCGGCCGATGCTGCGCCAGGGCGGCGGCGTTTCTTCCCGCGATCAGACCGGACGCCGCCGATTCGACGTAGCCTTCCACGCCCGACACC